>JANOQL010000282.1:0-5234 GCA_031414835.1 Sphingomonadales bacterium
AACGACGCGCGGCATCTCATCGAGCCGCAGTGCGCGCGATTCGGTATAGGGTTTCTTGCCAGTCGCGGTGTGCGCGTCGCCGGGGGCTGTCGTTGCCGAAGACGATACCGGCTGCGCGCCGCCAAGAAAATCAGGGTGGACCAGACGCCCCATGTGCCAGAGCTGAAGGATGATCCTCCCGCCGCGCGCGTGGACTTCGTCGGTGACAGGCTTCCACGCCTCGACCTGATCGTTCGACCAGATGCCGGGGGCTGCGGGCCAGCCCGAACCTTCCTGCGTGATCCCGGTCGCTTCGGCGATGATCAGCCCCGATGTCGCGCGCTGGCCATAATATTCAGCTTTGAGCGCCGTCATCGGCACATGCACGCCTGTGCTGCGTCCGCGCGTCAATGGGGCCATCAATATGCGGTTGGGTGCGCTGATCGCCCCCAATTGAATGGGGTCGAAGAGTCCGGCCATGGAGTTTCCCTTTGCAACGAGTTTCATTGGCCGCGATATGGCGACGATGGGCACGGGGCAAGCACAAGAATTGATGACATCGCCCCAAGCCGCGCTTCGCAGCCGCGATCTCTTGGCGTTGCTCGGGGCCAATATGGCGCTCGCACTCGGGCCGTGGTTCGTGCGGATGAGCGAGACAGGGCCAGTTGCAAGCGCATTCTGGCGGATGGCGCTGGCATTACCGGTGCTGTTTATCCTTGCGCGGCGGTTCGAAGGTGGGACGAAGATGTCAGGCACTCAGCGCGGCTGGCTGCTGTTTGCCGGGCTGTTCTTTGCCGCCGATCTGGCCAGCTGGCATCTGGGGATCATGCAGACCAAACTCGCCAATGCGACCCTGCTCGGCAATATGGCGAGCCTGCTTTACCCGATTTACGGCTTCATCGCCCTGAGCCGCTGGCCCGCGCGGACGCAAGCCGCAGCGCTGGTCATCGCAATGGCAGGCGGCGCGCTGCTGATGGGGCGATCCTACGACGTGAGCCGCATCAATTTCATCGGCGATTTGCTGTGTCTGGCGGCGGGTGTTTTCTACACCTTCTACCTCGTCGCAATCGAGCGCGTCCGCGAAACGCTGCCACCGTGGAGTGTGCTGTTCTGGTCAACGCTGGCGAGCGCAATACCGCTGCTGATCGCGGCCATAGCGATGCAGGAACGGATCATCCCGAATGACTGGACCCCGCTGATCCTGCTCGCGGTCGGCAGCCAGATTGTCGGCCAAGGGCTGCTCGTGCTCTCACTCAGCCGCGTCCCACCGCTGGTCGTCGGCCTCGCTTTCCTGACCCAGCCGTTCATCGCGGCGCTGCTCGGCTGGCTGATCTACAACGAAACGCTCGGCCCGCTCGATTGGGCAGGAGCCGCGCTTATCGGGCTGGCACTGGTGCTGGTGCGGCGTTAGTCTTCGCACACGCCTTGGCGAAATAGTCGATCGTATCGATCATCACCTCACCGCCGCGCATGCCAATGGCAGGCTCACGCTGGGCCGCCCAGCCCTGCGTCAGCGGGAAGAAATAGGCGATGAACGAGGCTTCATAGCCGGTTGCGATCTGGCCGAGCTTGCGCGCCGGAAACGTAAGTTCGGCACCGTTTGTCGTCGCCATCGCGATAATTTCCGGCGTTTCGAACAGTGCAAAGCTGCGCAGCGTCGTGATTTCGTCGTGCATCCCGAGCGAATACTGGTCCGCACCGACAGCGATCTTGACCTTGGCGTTGCGCAGCATGGTGAGGTTGTGCCGCTGGATTGCTTGCTGTTCGGCCAGCTTTGCCCCGTCGTAACGCATTGCCCCGACACTCGCCGTTGCAACGACAATGACACCCGCCGCAGCGGCATCGGCAGCGTCTGCGGCGCTGATGAGCAGGCTTTCGGCAGATTGATCGGCCGCTGGTGCTGAATATGGCATATGCGCCAATGCCGTTACCTTGGCAGCGACCGCACGCCGGAAATCGTCGCCGTCTTCGATATGCACGATCTGGCGCAACCCGATCACTTTGGCTTCGGCCACCGCCGCATCGAATGATTCGCCTATAAGCCCGTCGTTGTCGTTAGTCGTGTGACGGAGGAGGTAGAGCTTTACGATCGACGCACCATTGGCTTTCACCGCGCGAACGGCGGCGCGCGCCTGCTCGGGCGTATCGGCCAGATGAAAGGCGCGACCGGGTAAATCTTCAACCTTGAACGGGCCGAGAAAGCCGCGTTGCGCCAACCCTGTATAGAGCGGTTGCGGATGCCCACCGGTCCGCGTGATCCCGCCGCCTGTTGCCTGGAGTTCAACGAGCCCCGCTTGCGCAAGCGGGGTGGGCCCGGCGGGGCGGATATTGTTCGGATTAAGCGCGTAAAAGACGCCCTGCTTCACATTGCGCGCGTGCGTCGCGTCATCGGGTCCGCGCGGCGTATCGATCGTGTGCGTATGCGCGTCGGCAAAAGGCGGGGTCAGATAGAGGAACGACGCGTCAAGGCTGACAGGCATCGTCGTGTCAGCAGTGAAGCGGCCCGCTTTGATGGCAAGATTGCGCTTTTCATACGCCGACCCATTCCAGACATTGGCATTGGTCATCGCAAGATCGCACTGCGCCGCAGCGACCGGCGAGGACGAAAGCAACGCAGCAACGAGCGCAAACCGCTGCATCGCTTACGCCCCGCCGAGAACGCCCTGCGTGACCATGCAATAGAGCATCGGCATCGAGAGAAGTGCGTTGGTGCGGCTGAACATCATCGCGGTGGTCGCCGCCTTCGCCTTGGTGTCGGCGTCGGCGTCGACGATCCCCAGCGCCTTTTTCTGGTTGGGCCAGATCACGAACCAGACGTTGAACGCCATGATCAGCCCAAGCCACATGCCGAGGCCGATCATGCGATACCCTTCCTGGAAGGTCAGTGCCTCGACCAGATAGCGCTGCGGGGGATGTGCGGCGATCGTGAGGCCGATGACGACAGTGGCAAGCGCCGACCAGCGGAACCAGAACAACGCTTCGGGTGCGATATGCTTGCTCACCGCTGGCTTCAGTTCCGCAGGCACCTTTGGCATTGTGGGGATCTGGACGAAGTTGAAATAATACAGCAGCCCGATCCACATGATCCCGACAAGCGTGTGAAGGAAGCGCAGCAGCGCGTTCATATAGACAGACGCATCAGTGCCACTGTGAAAGCCGAAGATCACAATCGTCAGCAACACCGCGCTGACGGTGATGACTGCGGCGAGATTGCCGAAAAACTTGGCCATTATCCAACGTCCCCTGATAGTTTTGGGAGCGCGATAACCCCCGAAATGCTGCGCAAACCCATAACAGGGCATCTTGGCGCTGTCACCTGATTGCTGTAACTGGCGACGCTATGAACCAGCCCGACCTTTCCGACATGACGCTCGATGAACTCCGCCCGATCCTCGGGAGCGCGCTTCCTGCCGATGCGGCGTTCGATGGCTGGCGTCCGCGCGCGCTCGACGCAACCGCATTCCGGCTCGGCGTCGATGAGCGGGTGGCGACTCTGGTGTTTCCCGGCGGGGCGACCGACATGATCGATGCGTGGTTCGACAGCATCGATCATGACATGCTGGCTGAATTGCCGCCCGAGGCGCTTACCGCAATGAAGGTGCGTGAGCGGATTACCGCGCTTGTCGAGGCGCGGCTGGCGATCATTGCGCCGTATCGCGAAGCGTTGCGCCGTGCCCACGCCATACTCGCCATGCCGCAGAACACACCGTTGGCCTTGAAGCTTGGCTGGCGCGCGGCCGATGCAATGTGGCGAGCAGCGGGCGACACTGCGACCGACTATAATCATTACACCAAACGCGCGATCCTTGGCTCGGTCTATGCCGCGACATTGCTGGTGTTCGTCGATGATGAGAGCGATGACTGGGCCGATACCCGCGCGTTCCTTGGCCGCCGGATCGAAGGCATCATGCGGTTCGAGAAGGCCAAGGCCAAGCTAACCAAGGGCCCAGCCATTGGGTTCAATCCCGCGCGGTTTCTGGGGCGGCTGCGGTATCCCGCGAGTTAGATGCTACCAGTCACCCAAACCCCGCTCATGTCGAGCGAAGTCGAGACACTGGTTCGAGCGTAGCCGAGAACCTTGGGCGCTTGGGACTGCATCTCGGCGGCGCTCGATGCTGCCCCTCGACTTCGCTCGGGATGAGCGGATGGATAATCATTAAAGGCAAGCGCCCTAGCGCTCGTTCTTATCGTCGAACGGATTTTTCGGCGCGCGGAAGGTGAGCCGCACTGGCACCGCGCCGAACCCCAGTTCGCGGCGCATCCCGTTGACCAGATAGCGCCTGTAACTTTCGGGCAGCTGATCGACACGCGTGCCGAAAATGACGAAACTCGGTGGACGGGTTTTGACCTGTGTTGCGTAACGCAATTTGATCCGCCTGCCGCCAGGGGCCGGTGGCGGGTTTTTCTCGACCGCCTCTTCGAACCAGCGGTTGAGCTGCCCTGTGGACACGCGCTTGCTCCATGCTTCGCGCGTTTCAAACGCGGCCTGCAACAGCTGATCGATGCCCTTCCCCGTTACCGCCGATATGGTCAGCAATGGCACGCCTTTGACCTGCGCAAACCCATCGTCGAGCGCACCGCGCACCCCCTGAAACAGCGCGCTGCCGTGTTCGACAGTATCCCATTTGTTGAGTGCGATCACCATTGCGCGGCCTTCTTCGAAAATCTTGTCAGCGATCCGCAAATCCTGCGCTTCCAACCCGCGTGTGGCATCGAGCAGCAGCACGACGACTTCGGCAAAATCGATGGCGCGCTGGGTATCGCTTGCCGATAGCCATTCGAGCTTGTCATCGACCTTGGATTTCTTGCGCAAGCCTGCCGTGTCGATCAAGCGAACCGGCCGATTCTGCCATTCCCATTCAATCGCAATCGAATCGCGCGTGATCCCTGCTTCTGGCCCGGTGATCATCCGCTCTTCGCCGATCATCTGGTTTACCAGCGTCGATTTGCCTGCGTTGGGCCGGCCGACAATGGCGAGCTTCAATGGCCCGTCGGGGCGTTCTTCATCATCGTCTGCGGCCACATCGTCATCGTCGCGCTCAAGATGCGGGCGCAGGCCTTCGAACAGTTCAACGAGCCCTTCGCCATGTTCGGCACTGAATGGCACCGGGTCGCCGAAACCGAGCGCGTAAGATTCAAATATACCGCTATCGCCGCTGCGCCCTTCGGCCTTGTTTGCAAGCAGCACGACAGGCGTTTTCGATCCGCGCAGCCAGCGCGCGATTTCTTCATCGAGCGGGACGAGGCCTGCGCGC
>JANOQL010000283.1:0-3800 GCA_031414835.1 Sphingomonadales bacterium
GGCGCAATATCCAGGGGCAGGTCGCAAGGTGTATCCGGGATTCTTGCAGCTCACCGGGTTTCTGACAATGAACCTCGGCAGCCACATGAACAGCCATTATGCGATGTTCAACGATCTGGTGAAAGGCGATGAAGACGCCGCGGACGCCACCAAAGCATTCTACGAGGAATATCGCAGCGTGTGCGATATGTCGGCCGAATTCTATCTCCAGACGATCGATACCGTGTTTCAGCGCCACGCCTTGCCAAAGCGCGAAATGAAACATCGTGGCGCGCTCGTCGATCCATCGGCGATCACCGATATCGCGATCCTCGCCATAGAGGGCGAACGCGACGATATTTCAGGGATCGGCCAGACCAAATCCGCACTGACGCTTGCCGATAATCTGCCCGATGCGATGAAGAAATACCACCTTGCACCCGGCGCGGGCCATTACGGCATTTTCAACGGAAGCAAATGGCGCGACCACATCGCGCCCGTCGTCGAAGACTGGATCGCCGCGCACGATTGAGCAATTAGCTCTTCAACCGATACCCCGTCCGGAACATCCACGCGATTACCACGAGGCACAGTGCAGCAAAGCCGATCGTCGCCGCCAAACTCACCGCGAAGCCCACGTCGGCGGTTCCGAAGAACGTCCAGCGGAAGCCGCTGATGAGGTAAATGACGGGGTTGAACAGCGTCACGGTTCGCCATGCGGGCGGCAGCATGTCGATCGAATAAAACGCGCCGCCGAGGAAGGTCATCGGGGTGACGACGAGCAGCGGGATGATCTGGAGCTGTTCGAAGCTCTTGGCCCAGATACCGATGATGAAACCGAACAGGCTGAACGTCACCGCGATCAGCAGCATGAATGCCAGCATCGCGACAGGGTGTGCGATCTCGATCCTGACAAACAGCGTCGATGTCGCAAGAATGACAAGGCCGAGCAGTGTCGATTTGGTCGCTGCTGCGCCGACATAGGCGAGCACGGTTTCGGTCGACGAGATGGGGGCAGACAGCAGTTCGTATATCGTGCCCGACCATTTGGGCATGTAAATGCCGAAACTTGCATTGAAGATGCTTTCGGTGAACATCGACAGCATGATGAGGCCGGGGATGATGAACGCGCCATAGGGGACGCCGCCGACCTCGGTCATCCGGCTGCCGATCGCCGAGCCGAACACGACGAAATAGAGCGATGTGGTGATGACCGGCGTCAGCAACCCTGTCAGCAAGGTGCGGCGAAACCGCGCGAGCTCGAAAGTGTAGATCGCCCAGACGCCCTGCGCGTTGAAGCGCGTCATGCCGCATCCTTCCTGTCATGGACCAGCGACACGAAAATATCCTCGAGCGAGCTTTGCGCGGTGTTGAGATCCTTGAAGCCGATGCCTGCTGCATCGAGCGCGCGGAGCAAAGCGGAAACATCGTTATGGTCGGCAGTCGCATCGAATTCATATTGCAGCGCGTGGCCATCGTCGTGGAGCGTGAGCGGCCATGCGGCAAGGGCTGCCGGAATATCGCCGAGTGGTTCGGCAAGGCTCAGCGTCAGCGTCTTGCGACCGAGCTTGGTCATCAGCGCGGCCTTATCCTCGACCAGGATCAGTTCACCCTTGCTGATGATGCCGACGCGATCCGCCATTTCTTCGGCCTCTTCGATATAGTGCGTCGTCAGCACGATGGTGACGCCAGTGTCGCGCAAGCGCCGCACCAACGCCCACATATCGCGGCGCAATTCGACATCGACGCCTGCGGTCGGTTCATCGAGGAACAGGATCTGCGGCTCATGGCTCAGCGCCTTGGCGATCATCACGCGGCGCTTCATCCCGCCTGAGAGTTCCTGGATCTTCGCGTCGCGCTTGTCCCACAGCGACAGATCGCGCAGCAATTGTTCGATCAGCGCCGGGTTACGTGGTTTGCCGAACAGCCCGCGGCTGAAGCTGACGGTGGCCAATACGGTTTCGAACGAATCGGTGTGTAATTCCTGCGGCACCAGCCCGATTGCCGTGCGCGCGGCGCGATACTGGCGGGCGATGTCATGCCCCTCGACCGTCACCTTGCCACCGCTTGGCGTCACGAGCCCGCACACAATGCTGATCAGCGTCGTCTTTCCCGCGCCATTGGGGCCGAGCAGTGCAAAAATCTCACCTTTTGCAATATCGAGCGTAACAGGCTTGAGTGCGACATGTCCCGATGCGTAAGTTTTGGTGAGGTCAGTGATAGAAACAGCAAGCGACATGAATTGCTCTTAGCCTGACGGATGCGTTGCGCAACGCGCGATGCCTTTGGCCGGTGCAAGTGACGCTTTGGCCAAAGGCAATCGGCTGCCGCTAGAGCACCTCGAACAAACCGGCAGCTCCCATGCCGCCGCCAATACACATGGTGACGACAACATGCTTCACACCGCGGCGTTTGCCCTCGATCAGCGCGTGGCCGACCATCCGCGCGCCGCTCATGCCGTAGGGGTGCCCGATCGAGATTGCCCCGCCATTGACGTTGAGCCTGTCCATCGGGATCGCCAGCCGGTCGGCGCTGTAAAGCACCTGCACCGCGAACGCCTCGTTCAATTCCCACAAGCCGATATCATCGACCTTGAGGCCAAAGCGTTCAAGCAATTTGGGCACTGCGAACACCGGGCCTATCCCCATCTCGTCAGGCTCGGTGCCCGCAACCGCCATGCCGACATAGCGGCCAAGCGGGGTCAGGCCCTTCTTTGCCGCAACGCTGGCCTCCATCAGCACCGATGCCGATGACCCGTCAGATAGCTGGCTGGCATTGCCCGCAGTGATCGTCTTGTCGGGGCCCAGCACGGCTTGCAAGGACTGCAACCCTTCGAGCGTGGTATCGGCGCGATTGCCTTCATCCTTGGCGAGCGTAACTTCCTTGTAAGTGACTTCCTTGGTTTCTTTGTTGGTGACGGCCATCGTCGCGGTCATCGGCACGATCTCGTCATCGAACTTGCCCGCCGCCTGGGCAGCAGCAGTGCGCTGTTGCGATTGCAGGCCGTAAGCATCGGTGCGGTCTCGCCCGATGCCGTAGCGTTCGGCAACAACTTCGGCAGTCTGGAGCATCGGCATGTAAATATCGGGGTGCATCGCGAGCAGTTCGTCATCGCGCGCGACGCGCATCTGCGGCGTCTGGACAAGGCTGATCGATTCGACCCCGCCTGCCACACAGACATCCATCCGGTCGACGATGATCTGCTTGGCGGCCGTCGCAATCGCCATCAGCCCTGAGGAACATTGCCGATCGAGCGACATCGCAGACACACTGGTGGGAAGCCCGGCACGCAACGCCGCCTGACGCCCGATATTGCCGCCTTGGCTGCCCTGCTGCATCGCCGCGCCCCACACGACGTCATCGACCTCTGCGCCATCGATACCGGCACGCTCGACAGCGGCACGGATCGAATGCGCAGAGAGAGTGGGCGAAGGGGTGTTGTTGAACGCCCCGCGATACGCGCGCCCGATGGGGGTGCGGGCGGTAGAAACGATGACGGCATCACGCATGGGTTGTTCCTTCTTGATGGTATTTCAGTCCGCATTGGCGGAAAGAGGATTTAGACAAAAAACTGTGAAATCCACTCGGCGATCAGTGCGGGCTTATCCTCGCCCTCAATCTCGACGGTCACTTCTTGCATTTGTTGCCACTGGCCGGGGCGTTTCTCGTCTAGCGCGATCAGTTTGAAATGCGCGCGAACCCGTTTTCCTGATTTGACGGGGGCGAGGAAACGCAACTTGTCCGCACCGTAATTGACCCCCATCTTGATTCCGTCGAGATGCGGTAGATTGGCCTTGGCCGACAGCATCGGCATCAACGAC
>JANOQL010000284.1:0-3261 GCA_031414835.1 Sphingomonadales bacterium
CAAGCGCGGCCAGTTCGGCCCCGCTGTCGAAATCTCCGGCTTGAACCGCAACACGGATCATCCGCCGGTCACCGGAGGGAAGAAAGCAATCTCGTGCACGTCACCCAATGGGGCGTCGAGATCGGCCAATTGCTGATCGATGGCAACGCGTAGCCGGCCCAAGTCGGCAAAGGCTGCGGCATGGCCGGGGCTATGTTCGCCAAGAACGGCCATCAGGGTGCGCACAGTCGTCACAGTGTCAGGGATGTCGCGCGTTTCGCTGTCGCACCCCACAGCCTCGCGAACGCTGGCGAAATAGAGGATTGTGACAGTTCGCACCCTCAATCCATGTGCTTCAAACCGACGCGGAGATAGTCCCAGCCGGTAATCAGCGTGAGGGCGGCGGCGGCCCAAAGTGTGACGAGTCCCACGGTATGCGGGATATTGGCCACGCTCTCACCGACCATCACGGTCCAGTTCGGCAACGCCTTGCCAAGGATCAGCGCGCCGAGGCTGACCATCTGGAAAGTGGTTTTCCATTTTGCGAGCTGTGATACCGGCACCGAAATGCGCAACGATCCGAGAAATTCGCGCAGACCCGAAACGGCAATCTCGCGAATCAGGATGATCAGCCCGGCGATCACGTGCATATCCCCCACATAAGGCCCGCGCAGCACGCCTTGCGCCGCGAGCACGAGGATGACTGCGGCAATCATGATCTTGTCGGCAATGGGATCGAGAAACTGGCCAAGCTTCGACACCGTCCCTTGCGCGCGCGCGAGATAGCCATCGAAATAGTCGGTGATGCCCATCAGGCAGTAGACCGCAAAAGCGAAGCCATACCCCAGTTCCCAGCGCGGCCACCACAGCAACGCGACCAGAACCGGCACAGTGACGATCCGCGACAGCGTCAGCAAATTGGGCAACGACCACATGAGACGATCCTTAGTCGCGGATCGTGACACGTGCAAAGCCGGTCGAACCTGGCCTCTAAGCTATCGGCGCACTTCTATCGGCGCAGGGCTATCTGCGCGAGGCCAGCGCGATCTTTTGCGGCGTGGCTGATGTCACCCGCCAGATCGTGTTCCCCGAATCGTCGGCCACAAGCAACGCGCCCTTGCTGTCCAACAGCACACCTGCCGGACGACCCTGTGCATCGCCATCCTTCGTTAAAAACCCGCCGAGCACCTCAACGGGCTTTGCATCCTTCACAGGGTAGCCACGCGCGTCGAACGGAACGAACACCACTTGATAGCCCGAAGCAGGCGAGCGGTTCCAAGACCCATGCAGCCCGATGAACGCGCCGTTGCGCCATTGCGGCCCGAGCGCATCGGTGCGGTTGAAGGCAAGCCCCAGGGCTGCAACATGCGGACCGAGCGCATAATCGGGGCGCTTGGTATATTGTTTCAACTCCGGGCGCACTTGCGGCACCCGGCGATCTTCGTTGCCGCCCCAATAAGTGAACGGCCAACCGTAGAATGTCCCGAAATCAGCAGTCGCCATATAGTCGGGCGGACCATCGCTGCCCAGCATGTCGCGTTCGTTGACAGTGGTCCAAAGCGTCCCGGAAACCGGGTTGAAATCGAGCCCGTTGGGATTCCGCAATCCATAAGCGTAAGTGATCATCTCTCCGGTCTTGAGATCATATTCCTTGATCATCGCGCGGTCTTTTTCGCGGTCCATGCCGCCTTCGGCGATGTTGCTGTTCGATCCAATCGTAATATACAGCTTCTCGCGCTTGGGATCGGCGACCACATTGCGTGCCCAATGATTGTTAGGCGCGCCCGCTGGCAGAGCCACGATCTTTTTTCCGGGCGCGGTGATCTTGGTGTCACCCGCCTTGTAAGGGAAAGCCATCAGCGCATCGGTATTGGCCACATAAAGCGTCTCACCGACCAACTGCATTCCGAACGGCGAATTGAGCCCCTGCAGCAACACCGACCGGAACTCGGCAACGCCGTCGCCGTCGGCATCACGAAGCAGCGTGACGCGATTCGCCGAAACGCTCGTGCCATTGGCGCGCTTGATGATCGTTTTGGCGATCTTGTCTCCTACGCCGCTCGCCTCACGCGATGGCTGAGTCGATTCGGCAACAATCACATCGCCATTGGGGAGCTGGTGCAGCCAGCGCGGGTGATCGAGGCCTTTGGCGAACGCGACGACGGCCAGACCCTTTGCAGGGACAGGCGCAGCATCGCCCTGCCAGCGAACAATTTTGGAAATGTTGACCGTCGGAAAGGCTTCCTGACGCGGGTCCACCAGTTTGGGATTGACCCCCTGCAAATCGGCCAGCGGCACGCGTGCTTCATCGGGCGTCAGGAGATACCAGCTTCCGCCGATTGCGGCTGCAATCGTGATAAGGGCGATATTTCTGATGTGTTGGCGGCGCGTCATGGCGATGGGTTCCTGGTCAATGTGTCAATGAAGAAGATAAACGCCGATTAGCCGGTTTCAACTGCCGCCGTTGCGGCAACAGGGGGATGCAGCCGCAGCTTTGTCGCGCGCCGTGGATCGCCATCGACAATCTCGATCCGCCAGCCGCTGGCATGTTCCACGATCTCGCCCGGCTGCGGCACATGCCCTGCAAGAACAAAGGCGAGCCCGCCCAAGGTATCGACATCTTCGTCTACGACGGCAAGCTGCGGATCGATCCGGTCTGCCACATCGTCGAGTTCGGCGCGGGCATCGGCATCCCAGCTGCCATCATCGTGTTCCAGCAGCAGATCGACCGGCGCGTCATCATGTTCGTCCTCGATCTCACCGACAATTTCCTCGACCAGATCCTCGATTGTCACAAGACCTTCGGTGCCTGAATATTCATCGATGACGATGGCAAGGTGCGTTTGCGATTGGCGCATGTCGGCAAGCAGATCGAGCACCCCCATCGACAATGGCACATAGCGTGGCTGCCGCATCAGCGGAGCCACTGAGTCGGGCGGCGTGGCGCCTGTCGCAAGGATGGCAAACACGTCCTTGATATGCACCATGCCCACGATGGTATCGAGGCTGTCACGATAGACCGGCAATCGGCTGTGCCCTGCCTCGGCAAACGCTGTCACCAGATCGTCGAACCCCAGTGTTTCGGGCACCGCGATAATGTCCCCGCGCTGGACGGCGACATCGTCGACGCGCAATTCGCCCAGGTGAAGCACTTTGCGCACCATGTTGCGCACTTCGGGGGAAAGATCGCCTTTGGCGGGCGCATCATTATCGCCCTCGTGCTCGTCGATCGCGTCTTCGATCTGCCCGCGCAGCGATGAATCGCGCTCTCCGAACAGAAAA
>JANOQL010000285.1:0-2375 GCA_031414835.1 Sphingomonadales bacterium
CGATTGGCCGCAGCCGATCGTGACGACGCTCGAACCTGTCAGCACATGGTATCCGGCGGAGGATTATCACCAGCGCTATTGGGAAGGCGAAGGCCAGCGCAACCCCTATTGCATGGCGCTCATCCCGCCCAAGCTGGCGAAGCTGACGAAGAAATTTGCTGAGAAAGTGGCGGCTTAGCACCTCCGTCATTGCGAGGAGCGACGCGACGCGGCAACCCAGACTGGGCGGCGCGTGACTCTGGATTGCCGCGCTTCGCTCGCAATGACGAGCGGCTAAGTGTCAAGCCGCTGCGCGGCGCAGTCTGTCGTTGATTGCGGCACCGATGCCTGTCTCAGGGATCGGGGCCACCGCGATCCGGGCGCAGTCACTGGCGTCGGCTTGGTGGAGGCAATCGAACAGGCGCGCTGCGGCTTCGGTCAAATCTCCGGTGGCGGATAGCGTTACATCGCCGGTGACAGGTCCAAAGCCGATCAACCATTCGTCGGGCGCTGCCTCTGTGGCGTTCAATCGAAGCGGTTTGGCAGGCGCGTAGTGGCTTGCGAGCTGCCCGGGGGCTTCGATCGCGTCGCCTTGGTGGGGTGGCAGCCCGAGATCGATCGGCCCGGGACGGAGGAGCCGCAATTGGCCATCGGTGCCGACGGCGACAATGGTCGATTCCAGCCCGCGCTCGCACGGCCCGCCATCAAGGATCAGCGGAATGCGCCCGCCAAGGCTCGCCAGCACATGCTCGGCCCGCGTCGGGCTGATCGATCCGCTGGCATTGGCCGAAGGCGCGGCAAGCGGCTTGCCCGTGGTGGCCAGCAGTGCCTGCATCGCCGGGTGCGCAGGCACCCGGATCGCGATCGTGGAAAGGCCTGCGGTCACGAGGCTTGCAATCCCGCATTCTGGTCTGAGCGGCAGCACCAAAGTCAACGGCCCCGGCCAATGCGCCTCCGCCAGCGTGCGGGCAACCTCATCGAACACCGCAATGGCCTCCGCAGCTGCCAAATCGGGAACATGGACGATCAGCGGGTTAAAGCTCGGCCGCCCCTTCGCCGCATATATCCCCGCGACCGCCGCGCCATTGGTCGCATCGGCAGCGAGGCCATAGACAGTCTCGGTCGGCACGGCGACACATTGGCCGGTCGCAATCAATCGTGCGGCAGCTGCAAGTCCGCCGGTTTGCCAGGGCAGCACTTCGGTTTTCATCCTGAACGGGCTAGAGGCCCGGTCCACAGCAGGCAAGCTGCGCAGCGCCAACGCCGCACTCGCCTAGAATGTAATCCTGAACTCTGCTCCGCGCGCCTCGCCAATTTCGATTTCGCCGCCGACCGTCTGGCTCAACGCGTGGATCAGGTTCATTCCCAGACTGTCCTCGCTTGCAGCGGCGATGCTGAAATCGGCGCCAAGGCCCAATCCTTCATCGCTGACAACCAGCAGATTGCGGCCATTCTTGCGCGTCAATCGCACCTCCACCACGCCGCCATCGGGTCCGTACGCGTGCTTGGCGGCATTGGTCAGCAATTCGGTGACGAGCAAGGCAAACGATGCGGCATGATCGGGCGGTACTTGCACCGGCTCGGTCGAACAGCGGATATCGATATGTTCGAGCTGGCGCGCCAGCGTGTCGCACAAATCGTCGACCAGCGCGCCAAGATCGATCGTGTCGCTGCCCGCCTCGCGCCACAGCCGGTCGTGCGTCCGCGCGACGGCAATGACACGATCCGACGCATCGCCGAGAGCGTCGGCCTCTTTTGCCGTTGTGCTCGAATTGGCTTTCATCATGAGCAGGCTCGACAGGATCGCGAGGCTATTCTTGACGCGATGGCTGGCCTCTTGAACCAGCAGCTTTTGATAGGCGAGTGTTTGCGACAATTTGTCTTCGGCCACCTGCCGGTCGAGCGCCACGCCGATGAAGTTGGCCAGCCCCTGGAGGAACGCCAGATCGGCCGCTTCGAACTCGCCTGCCGACGAACTATCGACTTCAAGCACGCCCCAGCGCCCGCCACCATAGGTGATCAGCACGTTGATCGCGCGTTTGACACCATGTTCGATCATCAGCAGCGGCGTGCGGAACTGCTCTTCGCCTTCCAGATGGTTCGAAATAACCGGCGATCCGGTATGAAACGCATAGCCCGCCGGCGATTCGATATCGGCCCCGAATGAAACGACGCCGATAACGCCTGCGCGCCATCCGACGCCTGCCCGCACCAGCAGATCGTTCTCGGCCTTGCGATATTCGAGGATTTTGGACAGCCCCGCGCGCATGCCGAGTGCTGCGGTTTTGGCCGCCTCGTCGAGCAAATCGGGAACGCCCGACGATTTGAGCGCCTCCATTCCGAAGTTCGAAAGCGCCGCCTGCTGTTCGAGCCGGTATCCCAGCATCGATCCCGTG
>JANOQL010000286.1:0-3148 GCA_031414835.1 Sphingomonadales bacterium
CTTGGTCGCGGTTGACGGCTGCCAATCCGTCGCTCGCAAAATTCCCAAAATCGATCGTCGCGGCTGCAGTGGGTGGAAATACGTTCTACCGCCTGCGCGCCAATGCTGGATCGCCTGCCAATGCAACCGCGGTGTGCAAGCAGGTCGGCAACTGCATTGTGGTCAGGTAACGATCAGGCGGCCAATCGCATCGCGGGCTCGTCTTCGGTAAGATCGAGCTCGAGTAACCGGCACGGCACTGCCACGCCCCGCGCGCGGCAATGCCTTGCGACCACTTCGCCCGTTGGCTGAAACCCGAGCTTGGCCAGAACTTTGCCCGATCCGGGATTGTCGGTGAAATAGCCCGACACAAGCCGCGTTTGCTTCAAAGTGTCGCGCGCGATGCCGATCACCGCCTGCGCCGCCTCGGTGGCAAAGCCAAGCCCCCAATAGGGCCGCGCGACCCAGTAACCGAGTTCAAGCGCGTCGCGCTCCGCATCGGGCACCAGTCCGACGCCGCCGACCAGCCGTGGTCGGCCCTCGGTGCGCGCAAACATCAGAAAATCGGCATGATCCTCACCCCGCGGTAGCGACAGAAAGTCGCGCGCATCCTGAACCTGATAGGGCGATGGCGCACGCGCAAGCTTTGTCAGGATTGCCTCATCGCCAATCGCCACTGCAAGTTCGGGGGCGTCTTCGATCCAGCCGGGACGGAGCATCAGCCGTTCGGTGCGCGCAAACATGATCGTCTCTCCTTCTCTGCGCCCCTAACGGCTGCGAGTTGCAGCGCTGTGACGCCTAGCATGATGAGGGAGACAAAAAGAAAGGGAGGCGGGTGGCCCGTCTCCCTCTCGTATCGGTCCAGCGATTACCGGACCAGAAGGGCCACCCCGTGAAGGGCAGCCCGTTATCGACTGCCGCTTATTCAGCCGCTACCGGCATTTCGATCGCTACAAACTTGCGACCGAGTTTGCCTGCGTGAAACTTCACACGGCCAGTGATGAGCGCGAACAATGTGTGATCGCGGCCCATCCCGACATTGGCGCCAGCGTAAACCTTGGTCCCGCGCTGGCGCACGAGAATATTGCCCGCAAGCACGGTTTCGCCGCCAAACTTCTTGACGCCCAGACGACGCCCTGCGGAATCGCGACCGTTGCGCGAAGAACCGCCTGCTTTCTTATGTGCCATCTGTCAGAACTCCCTTATTCGGCCGCAGGAGCCGCGCTCACCTTTTTGGCGGCGGGCTTCTTGGCGGGCTTGGCTTCGGCGGCTGGCGCGGTGTCAACGGCAGCCTCAACAGGTGCAGCTTCCTTTTTGGGAGCAGCCTTTTTGGCAGCACCGACGCTTACGATCTTGAGGATCGTATGCTGCTGGCGATGACCAGCGTGGCGACGATAATTGTGACGGCGCTTTTTCTTGAAGATCGTAATCTTGTCAGCCTTCGCCTGCGCGATGATCTCGGCAGCGACGGTCAGCCCCTTGGTTTCCCCTTCGCTGGCGAACAGAACGTCGCCCAGCGTGATGGTTTCACCGGCTTCGCCAGCCAGCTTCTCAACGACGATCTTGTCTCCGGCGGCAACGCGATACTGCTTGCCGCCCGTGCGCACGACTGCGAACATGATATATTCTCTTCTTCAAAATCTGGCCGCGCGAGAATCACCACCAAAGGCTGCCCCCGGCGCGGAAGGCGTGCCACTAGGCAGGGGTATGGATGTTGTCAACCGGCGGCGGGGGGAAAGCCATCCAGTTTTTCGCGCACCCGCGCCTGAACAAACCCGTCGCGCGCCATCAGCCGCTTGTACCACGCCTGCGTCCGTTCCCCCAGCTGCTCAACCAGGCCGAAGCCGCTCGATAGGTGGACGGCGTAGCCGACGCATATGTCGGCGATCGTGAACCGTCCGCCGGTGAGCCAGTCGCGGCCGTCTGAGAGGGCGACTTCGATGCTCTTCGCCCTCCCTAGGAAGAAGGCCGAATAGTCCGCCACCGCTTGCGGCAATTTGCGCTCCTCGGGCTCCAGCCGCGTGTAGCGTAGCACGATCGTCAGCGGGAAGGTGAGCGTGGCGTCGCTGCGGTGGAGCCAGTTGAGATAGGGCAGATAGTCAGGATCGCCCGGCACCAGCTCCAGCGCCGTTCCCATCGCGATGCGCTGGCAGATTGCGGCACTTTCGGTGAGGAGGTGGCCATCCTCTTCCCATGCCGGGATCGTGCCGAGCGGGTTGATCGCCTTGAATTCGGGCGCAAACGCACGCGGCGGGAAGGGCCACATTTTGAGGTCGACATCGAACCCCGCCTCCTCCGCCGCCCAGAGGCACCGGAACGACCGGGCACCTGCGCAATGGTGGAGGATTGGCAGAGTCACAATCAATCCAGGTTGCTGCGCTTGGCGCGTTTGCGGTCGTTTGAATCGAGGTGGCGCTTGCGGAGGCGGATGCTTTTGGGCGTTACTTCGACGAGTTCGTCATCGTCGATATACGCAATCGCCTGTTCGAGCGTCGCGCGCTTGGGCGGGGTCAGCCGGATCGCGTCGTCCTTCCCGCCGCTTGCGCGGAAGTTGGTGAGCTGCTTGGCCTTCATCGGGTTGACTTCAAGATCGTCGGGCTTGGCATTCTCGCCGACGATCATGCCTTCGTACAGCGCCTCGCCATGCGTCACGAACAAGATGCCGCGATCTTCGAGGGGTCCGAGCGCATAGCTGTTAGCCTCGCCCGATCCGTTCGAGATGAGGACGCCATTCTTGCGGCCTTCGATATGGCCTTTGTGCGGGCCATATTTTTCGAACAGCCGGTTCATGATCCCGGTGCCGCGTGTGTCCGACAGGAATTCGCCGTGATAGCCGATCATCCCGCGCGACGGGGCGGAGAAGGTGATCCGCGTCTTGCCGCCGCCTGAAGGGCGCATGTCGGTGAGTTCGGCCTTGCGCACGTTCATCTTCTCCACGACGGTGCCCGAATATTCCTCATCGACGTCGATGATGACGGTTTCATAAGGCTCGGTGCGCTTGCCGTTCTCATCTTCGCCATAGAGGACGCGCGGGCGGCTGATGCCGAGTTCGAAGCCTTCGCGGCGCATCGTTTCGATGAGCACGCCAAGCTGAAGCTCTCCGCGACCGGCGACTTCGTAACTGTCGCGGTCCGACGCCTCGGTCACCTTGATGGCGACGTTCGATTCG
>JANOQL010000287.1:0-3135 GCA_031414835.1 Sphingomonadales bacterium
CTCGACAATCTGCTCTGCCAGGCGGTCGCGACCGTCGAAAGCGCACACAACCGCCACGAAAGCCGCGGCGCCCACGCGCACGAAGACTTCCCCGACCGCGACGACGCCAACTGGATGAAGCACACGCTCAGCTGGTTCGAAGGCTGGGGCGGGACTGGGGGTGCAGTGCGCTTGGATACTAGGCCGGTGCACGATTGGACGCTGACTGACGAGGTCGAGTATATCAAACCGAAGGCGCGGGTTTATTAGAAGTGCCGGTCGTTTTCCGCGAGAACGGCTATCGCTTCCATTTCTATTCGAACGAAGGCGATCCGCGTGAGCCGGTCCATATTCATGTGAACCGGGGCGAACTCAACGCGAAGTTCTGGCTATATCCCGAAGTCCGGATAGCGTATAACTATGGCTTCAACGGTCGGCAGCTTGCCGCCATCGAAGCGATCATCACGGGGAATCGTGACCGGATTGAGGAGGCTTGGAATGACCATTTCGCCTAGGGCAACAGCCGTTCGGTTCGACGATGCCATGATGTGGGTTGATCTTGAGGATGGCCGCAATCTCGGGGTGCCGCTGGCTTGGTTCCCCCGCTTGCTCCACGGTGCGCCCGAACTGCGCGAACGCGTGTCTATCAGCGCGATGGGTCTTCATTGGGACGAGTTGGACGAGGATATCTCCATTGCTGGGCTGATCGCAGGGCGTGGAGACATGACGCAAGGTCGGAAAGCGGCGGCATAGCTTGGTGGAACTGGTTGCAATGCCACCAGATGTCGCTGTGGACTTACCTTCCTGGCATTTCCTGTGACTTAAATCATAAGCCGGGGTTGTAGCCGCTCCAAGACTTGCCATCGCCAATTCGCCATTGGCGCAGCGGCTGACTTTCACCGAAAAGCATTTTGCAACGTGCCAAGTCAGCTTTCTGATTTGGAAGTCTAGTATAAGTTGCTATTTTATTTTTGAGTAATACACGAATTTCGTAGTAATTACACGATTTATACTGATTGGATATGTCAAAGCTATCTGCTACTAACTCTTTGTCGTCCCATTTGCGCACAGTAAGATTTTCACTATTTATCTGCCCTATGAGGTTCGGACCTATTTCGTCGACATTCATATACTGGCAAAATCCGTTTGGACGCCAGCATGTCATTTGAATTCCGTTATTGATCGGCCGATCTTTCTCCAATTTGTCGTCCCCAATGACACTCCCGGTGACTGAGACGTAATCAGGCTGAACTCCGACGTAGTACGATGAGAACATAATTGGTTGTGACTCAATCTTCGAGA
Organism: Sphingomonadales bacterium; assembly: GCA_031414835.1. Taxonomy (GTDB): domain Bacteria; phylum Pseudomonadota; class Alphaproteobacteria; order Sphingomonadales; family Sphingomonadaceae; genus Aquisediminimonas. The sequence goes on from JANOQL010000287.1 coordinate 1,282, forward strand.
GCAACCAAGCAGCTGGAAAGCCAACAACCATCGCTCCAATTACAACCCCAGTTTTGAAACCAGCCATTTGCCGCTCCCTTTCAGCAGAATGCAGATGGCGCCACACCTCTGCAAGCCTCAAGTTTTCAGCCTTGGAAGTCCCTGTAGGGGGTACCGGAAATTTTGCGGACACCATGCACAATTCCCATTTCCGTGCCGCCCCCAACTATCGCTGGCCTCACACAAAGCCGCAAAGACGCCAAGTGTGTCTCGCGCCGGGGGCGGGCTTTTTCGGTCAATCGGGGAACTCTGCATCAGCGTAAGCCTCCCAGCCTCCCCTGCCCCGCGCCTTTGTGTCTTTGCGGCTTTGTGTGAGATCACACTGCCACCCCCAGGCCAAAAGTTTGCGATGTGGAAACGCCCCCGCTATGTTCATCACCAAGGAGATAGCCGATGGCGCAACGGACAGTGCGGGCCGATTACGATGCCGAAGCGCGATACTGGTATGTGTTCGATAGCGACGTTCCCGGGCTTTCGACCGGAGCGGAGACACTCGAAGCACTTGAGGCGAATCTGCCCGACTTGATCGTCGAACTTCTCGATCTCAACGCGCATCTGATTGTCGATGCATCGCGGCTGGCCGGGCCACACAGTTTCCGGCTTGTCGCGCCTTATGAGGCTTCGCACGCGATCGCTGCCTGATGGCGCGCGGCTTTGCGAAACAGGTCAAGGACATTCTGCGCGCGCACGGCTGCGAATTCGTGCGAAGCGGCATGGGGGATCACGAAGTCTGGCGCAGCCCCCACGCCGCCCGCCCCTTCGTCGTCGATGGCAAGATCATGTCGAGCCACATGGCCAATGTCGTGCTGAAACAGCCGGGGCTGAAGGTGAAGTTCGACTAACCAACGGGCCTCTCACGGTTAGACGACCCCCATAGTCTAAGGTTCATCCGGCAGTCGCGTCACGTAGCTATGATTGCGCGGCCATTGAGCGTAGTCTTCACGCAACCGGCACACCCCTCCTTTGCCAGCAAAGGACGTCATGATGCGCACAATCTTTCCAGCAATTCTATGCCTTGTAACTGCGCAGGCTGCGTCGGCGAGTTGGCGGGCGGCGACGCCTCAAGCGGTCGAGGCGGTCAAGGATAGCCGCATTGCCGCGGTGATCGCGATGACCGAGGCAATGGACAAAGCGATCCTTGCGCGTGACGAGGCAGGCTTTGGTGCGGTGTTCACTGACGATGCGCGGGTCAACAATCCCTATAACAAGATCGCGAGCAAGCCCGATGCGCTCCGCAACATCAGGTAGTGGGTCAGTTTGAAATCTTCTTGTAGGGGCCACGCTTAGCCGGTGCAGCTTCCGCATCTTCGACCAGCTTCGCAATGTCAGCAATATCCCAAAGCCGATCTGTCACGCCAGCTGCCATAGCGGGGGTAACGCGCAGCGTCTTATGGATGCGGACGAAGTTGTAATACATCATGTGCAGCGCAACCGCGTGGGCGTGGTTTTCGACCTTCTTTGAAAAGCCGTTGGTCAGGCGGGTGAAGCGCCGCATGTGCAGCTTCGCCAGAAAGCAACAAAGCAGCGGCGGGAAGCGATTGCGAACGACATTTATCGCGGACGCTCTGATGTTGAGCACATGAACTTCGCGTATCCCAATGATGAGAAAATCCAGTTCGATCTGGATTTCACGGAGGACTACGAGGAGCGGAAGGCTTTGGAGCGGCTGGAGCGCGACGGCAAAAAGGCGGCTTAGCGGGCCTTCTTCCAGCGCGCTTGCGCCGCAACGCTCGCAATTTCGGATCGCTCGGCTGGAGTAAGCGCCTTGGCGCGCGCAGGACCGCCCTCCAATCCGGCAACGCTTGCCCGTCTTGT
>JANOQL010000288.1:0-2134 GCA_031414835.1 Sphingomonadales bacterium
CGTGGCTATCGGCAAACGTGTCCATTGCGACAGCGTTGCGGCCAGACTTGCGGACATCGAGTGCCGTGAGCGCAAATGCCGCTGCACCCTTGCGCGCAGCTGTGCCGAAGCCTTCACGCTCACCGGGCAAACTGCCTTCGACCAAAGCCTTGGAGAGCCGATCGATCAACCGATCGCCGGGGATGACATTCGAAAGTGTTGAGGACGCCATTGCGCTCCGCCTGCTGGGTTCGGGACGGTTTTCGTCCTCGCGGTCAGATGGCAGCTATGCGCGCTGGCGCGGCGTTCCTCAACCCCTGTGCGGGGCGTCAGACAAACTTGCGGAGCGCTTTTTCCACCAGATTGGCATCACCTTCCACCTGACCGACGACAGCGACGTGGCCACCATCGATCCGGCGGGCAACAAGGATCACGAATTCGTCTTCGCCGGGAAGCTCGACAATCGCCTTGGGCGCAGTCGCGCGGGCGCGGGCGCGGGCAGAATCATCGGCACGGGCAACCTTGGGCGCAGGGCGGCGCTCGCCACGTTCGGTGACGACCAGACCTTTCAGTCCCCCGGCATGGCCTTCGATATACCCCTGCAACTCGCCAACGCCCAAACCAAGGCGGTGGGCATGGGCCAGCGAAAGAGCATATTCGGCAAGCCGCGTTTTATCATAACCAATCCCGAACACCAGTTTGACAACAGGCGTCATCGGCGCGCGCGCCTGTTCGACAATGCCGCTATCGGCCAGCAATTCGGCATAATCTTCAGGACGGGCGCCTGCGACAAGCGAGAAATCATAAGCGAGCGACAACGCGCGATACAGGAATGTCCGGCTGCGCGCATCGCTGCGGATGGCATCTTCGGCGGATGACCGCGCGGCGGCAAGCCAATCGCCCAACGATTCAGGTTCGGGCATTTCGACTGCGGGCATTTCGTCTTCCGACACCGGCACAAGCGGTGCCAGCTCTTCTTCGTCTTCGCGGCTCGGCCCATCGGCCCACACCGGCACTGGCTCTGCCCGGTGCTTGGGCGCAGCGGCGAGCGCGCGCTCGACCTCATCGACCAGCGCATCGGTCGTCGCCTTGTCGGCAACTTCTTTCCAGTTGATCACGCCATAAATGAAATCGATCGTGTCATCGTCGGACGAAAACGGCATCAAGATGCCGCGATACATCGTGTTGTTGCCGCGATCGTTCACGAACTCGGCCTCGAACCCGATTGGCGCGCGATTGGCGATAATCTGGAGGAAATGGTCGGTCAGTCGCGATAGCAGCGACCGGCTGGGAATATCGGCAACTGAAAACAGCCCCGTTGGCAAATCGCATTCATCGCGCAACGCATGGCCAAGAAACGCAATGGCGGGGTTTTCGACGCCAGCTGTAAAATCGAGCAACACCGAATGCGGGCCGAAATCGTTGAGGTTCTGCGGTTCCAGATCCTCGATCGACGGATAGGCACGGCCATCGAGCAGCGACACCCAGTAATTATACGCCCGCACATGCATCCGGCGTTCATCGGTGCCGACATTGGCAGGAGGTTCGATCCCGCCATCGACCGGGTCGATTGCATGATCGTCTGCGGATGTGAAATTGCCGGTGCCGTCCATCGTCAAAGCCCCCAAAGCCTTGGTTAAATTCATGAAGGCCACCTTTGCCGCGATATGGTTGACGATTGGTTAAGGAGGCGGCGAAGTGTTGGGCCAAGTTCGAGTGGCGCCGGGCGGGTTTGAAACCGGGTTGTGCAAATCGCCCCCCGCTGGTAGGTGCGCCGCCATCAGTGCCGCCTTAGCTCAGTTGGTAGAGCATCGCATTCGTAATGCGGGGGTCGTAGGTTCGAATCCTATAGGCGGCACCATTTTGTGTTGAGCCCCTCAAAACGCCGGGCGGCCGCCTCCGCGGCCTTGGCTTCCTCGCAATAAGCTCGGGCGGTCGTTCGACCTTGCGAACGCGCGTGCGTTCGGGACGGCGCGGCTTTGCCGCGACGGAGCGAGCAACCCTGCGACCATCTGGAAGTTGACGAAGTTGAGGCCATGGTGGCGCTCGACGCCGCGCTTCCCAAGGCAAGTTCCGAATAAGGAGCAGGGGGTTCGCGCGAAGGCGCAAAGGCGCGAAGGGTGTGCGCCGCAGGCGATCAGGCCAACTGTTCAAG
>JANOQL010000289.1:0-1556 GCA_031414835.1 Sphingomonadales bacterium
CGCGATGTGACCTTTCAGCAGGGCCACAGCATCGAGGCAGCCTTCTTTGCCCATCGGAAACAGAAACTGCATCGGCCGGTCGATCAGATCGAACGCGAAATGTTCGATCAGCACCGTGCTGCCCTTGGGCACATTGGCATCAATCCAGCGCGATGCCATCTGGCGGGTGTCATTCATACGTTCGGCAGCACGTGACTGCGCGATCGCAAAAGACGGGGCCAGCATCACCGTCAACGCCAAGGCCGCCATGGCCCGGCGAGCGACTGTCCCGAACTGCGGCGCGAACCGATCCCATAATCGCACCGACCCCGCAGCAGCGAAGAGAGCAAGGATCGGCAAAAGCGGGAGGCTCCATCGTTCCCATACGAGGTTTTGCAAGGCCAGGATCAACGCAAAACCTGCCGCCACTGGCACCAAAATGGCAAAAGCAAAACGTGCCTGGCGAAGCGTTGCCATCCCATAGACAGACAGCAGCAGGACCGCCGCACCCAGCCCTTGTTGCAAGGGATGCCGGACATACCACCACGCGTTCCAATAGGGCGCGCCGCCGGTTGCGCCGAGATGGAAAGGCCTTGCCTCACCAAAAAGATTCTGGCGCACCGTTTCCTGATCGATGATCAGATATGGCGAAGCGACAATCAGCACCAGCAAAGACAGGCTGCCATAGCCAATCAACCGCCTCAATTCTGGAAGCCGGGGCGCGCCATCGATCATGCGCAATGCTACAGCCCCAGCCATCGCAAAACTGACCAGAGCAAAGGGCCACTTCGTCGCAATCGCAAGGCCCGTCCAGACCGCTGCCCACACGGTATCACGCAATCGTCCGGTGCTGGCCGTCCGCTCGATCGCCAGCAGCGCCAGCATCATGAACAGGCACGCCTGCATATCGGACCGGATGATCTGAGACGAGGTGATGTGCACCGGGCTGACGGCAAGGATCGCCGCCGCGATGATGCCAGCCCGCGCCCCGAACAGCCGTTCGCCGAGCCGATATGTCAACGCGATTCCCGCCAGCGCAAACGCCGTCATCATCAATCGGCCCGGGAGGATGACCCAAGTGGGATCGTCATAAATAATATTGGCAAAATCGCGGGCATCGGCAAACCATCCGGCGATCCAGCCGAAACCAAAGATGCTCGCATTGAGGATGGCGAGCGAATACATCGTCGTCGTTGCCGGATGCCCGAACCAGCCCGGGTTAATGCTGGCCTTGGTCAACATCCGCACAGCGCCGAGCTCGAACATGAGCTCGTCTGAATCATTGAGCGCAGGGAGGCCGAAGCTCGCGCTCGAAATGCGCAGCCACGCCGCGATCAGGATTACCGCCAGCAAAGCCATCGCCACGCGTGTGCGATCTCTGGAAAAAGACGGTGACATGGTCAGCCTAACGTGACGTCGGACTGGCGCGCGGGAATATCGATGCTGCGCTCCGATGACAGCACAAAGTTCGTCCGTCCCTTGGCAATCGCCGCCGGATCGAGGCCTGTGACATCGAGATGCGCGCTTCCGCCTGTTACCGAAACGCCGGCCGGAAAGGCACTGCCCATCCCCGTGAC
>JANOQL010000290.1:0-4816 GCA_031414835.1 Sphingomonadales bacterium
CAGAACGTGCCGGGAATGACTGCGGGGGCAAGCGTCGTCGTGCGCCCTTGCAACTGGGCATCGCGCAGCGTCAGCCCTTCGGTTGTGAAGCACCCGGCAACGCCGGTGCGCGAACTGCCCGCGACATTGGGCGGGGGATTGCCCGCAGCGCCTTGGACGAACGCCGGATCGCGCCCGAACCCGAAAAAGCCGACAAGGCTGTTATCATATTCATAGTAACGCCCGCCTGCGGTCAGCGTCAGCTTGTCAGACAGATCGAAAGACACCTCGCCGAACGCCGCATAATCCTTGTCGATGCGCTCCTGCTTGGTCAGCCACAATGTGCCCGGCCGGCCGTTGACCGACAGCAGAGGCGCAAGGCCGGGCACCAGATAATCCTGGAAAATGTCGTTCGACTGGCGCTGGTAGAACAGCCCCGCAACGAGCCGCAGCCGCTTGTCTTGCGGCGATGCGATCCGCAGTTCCTGGCTCAGTTTCTTGAAATGATCGCCGCTGGCAATCGTCTGGCGCGGATCGATTTCGGCGCCTGCGGCATTTTCGAAATAGAAATATCCGGCAAGCCCGCCATAAGACGCGTACAGCGCATCATAAGCTTCGGCGTAATCGGTATAATCGCTGAAGCCCTTGACCTTGCGATCCATATACGCGCCCGCATAGGTCAGATCCCAATCGCCGATCTTGCCTTCGATCGTCAGCGCTGCCTGCACAAATTCATCGTTGCGGAATTCGGGATAGAAACGGTTGGTCTTGGGATCGCCGACGCTTGGATCGTAGGAGAAACTGCCCTTGTTTTCGAGCTTTTGATACAAAACCGTCGGCGTCACCGTCCAGTTATCGTCAAGATCGACACGCAATGCGGCACGCCCGCCGATCACATCCTGTTCGTTGATGTTGCTATCGACCACATTGGCGTTGGTGACGACGATCCCGCCCGGCTGCGGCAAAAATGCCCGCGTCGCCGGCACATTATCGATAAACCCAGCCGCATGTTCGGCCCAGCCGACCACGCGCAACGCGGCATTTTCGCCAAGCGGGAAATTGAGCATGGCTTCCAATTTGCCGCCCTGCTTGCCGCCTTTGACGGTGTTGATCTCGGCATCGGCGCGCGCGGCAAATCCTGACGAGTCAGGCTTGTTGGTGATGATGCGGATCGTGCCCGCCTGCGAAGACGCGCCATAAAGCGTGCCCTGTGGCCCGGCGAGCGATTCAATCCGGGCGATGTCATAGATATGAACGTCGATCGTGCCGCCGATCGTCGTCACTGGCTGTTCGTCGAGATAGACGCCGACAGAAGGGAGCGATGCCGAATGATTGCCGTCGCCGCCCGACGCCACGCCGCGCATATAGACCGTGGTCGATCCCGGCTGAGACGTCTGGAACGACACGCTCGGCAATTGCTTGGTAAATTCGTTGAAATCCGAAATGCCGAGTTGATCGAGCTTGCGCGTACTCAGCGCCTGGATGCTGATCGGCACGTTCTGGAGGTTTTCCTCGCGCTTTTGCGCGGTCACGATGATTTCGTCATCGCCCACCGTCTCTTCAGCGGCGTCCTGCGCCAATGCAGGCGCGCTGGCGAGGATCGATCCTGCCATCATGATAGCGGTTGCGCGGCGCGCAAAGCGGCGTGTCATATCGATAATCTCCCCGACCCTTTTGTGCGGTGCAGAATGGTGCGGCAAATCGCTGCCGTCAATCGGGGGAAGACCAACATCGAATAATTTTCGGCAGGCGGCAGCACCGCGTCAGCCGGTAATGCGGACATCCTCTCCATAACGATACCCGGAAAGCTGGCAGGCCTCCGCAAGCCGTGCCTCGATCTGCGCGCGCGACAGATTGGTATCGAGCCACCAGCCACCCATCGCATAGGCATGATCGCGGGCCAAGTGCGGGCTGCCAGGAAACAGCTGCTCTGCCTTACGCGCGATCCAGCGGCGCTTGGTGCCGCCCTTGAGGCTCAGCAATTCGAACAGCGACGGCTTGTGCCGCACCAGACGGGTGAGCGCTGCGACATAGCCGAGCTTGAGATTGGCGACAGGTTCATCGCTGCCGAATGCCATAACCCGAATATCGCCGCGACGGCGCGTGACAGGGGCTGCGGCCCGCACGAGCGTTCGCACCAATGCGCCCTTGCGGCTGCGCGACGCGTTGGCAAGGCGGCGGACAATCTCGTCATGGCTTTCGGACAAGCTCAACCGTGCGGCCTCAATGGCTTTCCATGTATCGAGCGATACCGCGATCTGCGCCATTCCGGACATTAGAGCCTGTCCTGAAGGGATTGAAGCGGCATGATCGCCCGGGGAGGCGCGCTGGGTAGGAGTGGACTGAAGCGCAGGCTGGTTGCCTGTGCGAGGACCGCGACGCCCCCAGCGCGCCTCCCCGGGCGACCGCCTCCGGCGGCGGGCCGCTTTTTCCGCGAGTCGTCGTCGCGGAGCCAAAGTCCCTTGGGGTTACGATGGAATGCCATCGCTCCCTCCTATCTCCTCGTCTCGCGACAAAATCGGCTCCGTCATGCGCTTCAATCCCTTCAGGACAGGCTCTTGCCCAGCCCCCATTAAGCCATTCTTCACCATGTTTTGCGGCGCAAACCCTGCCAATTGGTTAACCGCACGCGGAACGCATTGCAGTGGGGGCGCATTCAACCCATATTCAGAACAGAAATGGCAAGTTCGCCCAAAGCCCCTTTACGGGGATATGTTCGAGGAAAGGCCAGACATCATGTCGCGTTTTCGTCTGTTATTCGCCGCTGTGCCGCTGTTGCTCGCTGCGGGCTGCGCGACGCCGTTCAAGGCGCAGGTCAACCGTTTTCAGGCGATGCCGGTGGCGCAGGGGCAAAGCTTCGCAGTCGTCTCTGCTGACCCCGCGCGGCAGGGCAGTCTGGAATTCTCGCAATATGCTGGGTTGGTGGCGCAGCGATTGGCAGGCTTTGGCTATCAGCCCGCCGCAGATGTCGCGTCGGCCAATCTGATCGTCAAACTCGATTACGGCGTCGATGAAGGCAAGGAACGTATCCGCACTGTGCCGGGAGCGGGCTTTGGTTATGGGTTCGGCGGCTGGGGCCCGTATGACAGGTTCGGCGGATATTATGGCGGGTTTGGCGGCTATGGCGGACGCGGATTTGCCCGCAGCCGGTTCATCTATGGGTTCAACGATCCCTTCGCGTTCGGCGGCGGCAATGAAATCGAAAGCTACACCGTGTTTACGTCGGGCCTCGATCTCATCATCGAGAAAAAGGGCGGCGAACGCGTGTTCGAAGGCAAGGCCAAGGCCATGTCACGCGATGATAATCTGACGCGGCTCGTGCCGAACCTTGTGGAAGCGATGTTCACAGGCTTCCCCGGCAATAGCGGTGAAACGGTGAAGATCACCGTGGCACCCCCGGGGAAGGGGTGAGGCAACCGACAGATGCCGGGGCGGACTATCGGTCATCCCCGGCATCATAATATGCAGGCAAATCGCGCCGGCCGCTCAAGATATTGATGATTTCAACGCGATGATCCGCATACCGGAAAAAGATCACATAGTTCTTGAATGGGAATGACCGAAACTCCTGCCCAAGCTCAGGGCGCGCTGTTCCCAACATTCCAGGCAAAGACGCAAACTGGCGGCATCGCTCACGCAATTGGCCCGCAAATTGGCTGCCAACCGATCGGTCTCCAGCACTGATTGAAATGGAAAGTGCGATATCGGCAATGTCGGATTGGGCGGCTTGGGAGTAGAAGAGCTGCCGGATCACGCAGCGGCTTTCCTGTTCTCCCATTCGTCAAGCGTTTGCTCAACTGACGCCTTGACCTCAGCATCGGTTACCCACCCGCCTCTTGCTATCGACGCTTCGAGCGTCTCGCGCAGCGCCACCAGCTTCTGTTCGCGCTCCTCGACGAGCCGCAGCCCCTCACGCACAATCTCACTCGCCGACCCATAACGCCCGGTGGCGAGCAATTCCGCGATGTAACGATCCCAGCGTTCGCCAATCGAGACATTCATGAGGTGTGGCCTTTCGAAAATGTGCCTGAGCCTCGGATTACGCCAATAACGATATATGCGCAATTCCTGTTATTATCTAACTTTGGTTCTTTGGGAGAAATTCTTAGGTCACCCAAAGCACCAAAGAACCAAAAAGGGGGTTCTGAAGGCTGTGCTCGAACGCGAAGGGGCGAAGGTCATGTTCCCCTATGACTGGGTGAACGCCGATTTCATGCGGGGGACGGCGGCGGCTCCTGCCTCATCAATCCCCACCACCGCCACCATCGCCGCCGCCTGAATCTCCACCGCCCGAATCGCTGCCACCCGAATCACTATCCCAGCCCCCGCTTGAGCCGCCGCCGTCAAAGCTGCCTCCGCCACCTGAAAAGCCGTCATCGGACGATGACGATCCCGCGCCATCGGCAGCGCTTGACGCATCGCTGCCACCGCCATGATCTTGCCGACGATAGCCGGGTTTGCCCGCGTTGCGGATGAGCCATGCGGCCCCTACCAGCGCCACGGCGACGGGCAGGATCCAGTTCACTCCACTGTCACCGATTTGGCCAAATTGCGCGGCTGATCGACATCGGTGCCCTTCGCGCACGCCACGTGATAGGCGAGCAGCTGCACCGGCACCGCATAGACCAAGGGTGCGATCAGTGGATGGACCTTAGGCATTTCGATCGTTGCCAGACACCCCTCGCCCGCTTCGGCGATCCCGTCGGCGTCGGAAATCAGCACGACCTTGCCGCCGCGCGCGCGGACTTCCTGCATGTTGCTGACGGTCTTTTCGAACAGCGGACCCGATGGCGCGAGGACAATCACCGGCACCGCTTCATCGATCAATGCGATGGGG
>JANOQL010000291.1:0-2640 GCA_031414835.1 Sphingomonadales bacterium
TTTAACGACGAGACAGAGTTTACATTGTCGGTTGCGCCTCACGCCTATGAAGGAAAACTGTTTTCGATCGGCGTTTCCGAATATGGTATTCCCGATGTCGCACAAAAACTCGGCATTCCATTTCCCGAAAACAGCCTGAACTGCATTTCTGGCGTCATGGGCCCCGATGGCAAATGGGTGGGCGAACCGTTGCGCAGCACAGCTGGGATTGCCTATGCCGATTGCGATTTGTCGATCGTCATACCGCACCGGTTGATCCACGAGATCACAGGTCATTATAACAATTTCGGTGTTTTCAAACTTGAGGTCGATCGTCGACCGAAGCAGGCTGTCCACTATATCACCGATTAAGCGACCATTGAGATCGGAGCAGGCGTAAATGTCAGACTATTATTCCAGATCGCAGCGTGACTTGCAGGAACGCTTCGACACGCGTCGCTTGGCCGATCTGATCGCCGGGCAGATCATGCACCCGGAACTCCAGCCGCCAGAAATTGCGTTCATTGCAAACAGCGACATGGTGTTCATGTCCACGGTCAATGCCGATGGGCAACCCACAGTGTCTTACAAAGGTGGCGATATCGGGTTCGTCACCGTCATCGACAATGCGACGCTGGCCATTCCGATATTTGACGGTAACGGGACGTTTTACACCACTGGAAATGTTGCAGAGGTGCAGAAAATCGGCCTGCTATTCATCGATTTCGAACGCCCCAACCGATTGCGGGTTCATGGCACGGCCGATCTGGTTTTCGATGGACCATTACTTGAACGCTATCACGAAGCGCAGTTTCTGGTGCGCGTGCGGATCAACGAGGTTTATCCCAATTGCCCGCGCTATGTTCACAAGTATCAGCGAGTCGCCAAATCGAAATTCGTGCCCGATCCAGGCACCGAAACACCGATGCCAGGCTGGAAGCGGATCGATCAGGTCCAGGATGCGTTGCCAGCGCACCAGCAGGGCCGCGCCCAGGAACGTGGCGGCGAAATCACGATGGAGCAATATGGAGAGATGCTGGCGCGCGGAGAAACGTAGAACCCGTTCGCTAAAGTGCTTGCAGGATCGCCTGAGCAACATGGCAAAGCGTCCGATCATCGCCATATCTGCCGACAAGTTGCAAACTCGAAGGTGTGTCATCGTCGCGCTTTAGCGGGATCGCGATTGCGGGATGGCCGGAGAGATTGAACGGCCGCACATAACGGGTCAGCTGCACACCGGAAGCCGCCTTTGCGCCTTGCTCGAGCGTTGGCGGGCATTCGGCAAGCGTTGGCAGGACAATGACATCGACCTGCGTCAAAAGATGATCGATAGCGCCGCGAAACCGATCCCGCTCGCGCTCAGCGGCGGCGATTTGTTCTGTCGTAATCCCGGCACTGGCACCCATTCGCGCCTCAAGATCGGCATTTAGCAAGCCTTTGCCCACGAGATGACCGGCCCCCGCCCACGCCTCTGCGGCCAAAATCGTGAAGCCCGCATCGAATGCGGCTTCGATATCGTCAAGTTCGACAGCAACAATCGCGCACCCGGTTGTTGCGCCGAATATGGCCAAGGCGGCTTGAACATCACCGTCCCCCGGCAATGTGAGCACGCCGATAGCCGTGACAGTGCGCGGCGGGGGAGCCTGCGGCGCACATGCCACAACGCATTGTTCGATCAACAACGCGTCCCGGGCAAAAAAGCCGACGCAGTCAAGTGTCGTCGTTGCCGGATAAACACCGGCATGATCGATCAGACCGAACGTCGTTTTCAAACCCGTAACGCCGCAACAGGCAGCGGGCACGCGCACCGACCCACCGGTATCTGTACCGACGCCGATATCCACGAGTCCCGCGCCAACCAGCGTTGCCGAACCGCTCGATGATCCGCCCGGCACGTAATCGGGGTATCGCGTGTTGAGCGGCGTCCCCTGCCATTCGTTGATCCCTGTCGCACCGAGCGCCAGTTCGTGAAGAACAGATTTGCCGACTATCGAGAAGCCAGCTGCCGTAAGAGCTGTCACGCACGCTGCATCGGCACTGGCGATCCGGGCATCGGCATAGGCGCGCGACCCCATGCCGGTGGCGTAGCCCGCCACATCGATCGAATCCTTGATGACAATTGTCGGGCCATCGCCACCGCGTTTGAACCGATGGAGGAACCCTGTGCTATCCAGCGGCATCTGGCCGTCCACGTCTTAGCTATTCCCACTCATCAGCACGCGGCCGACCCGCGCCTGAATGCGGGCATATTTCCATAGCTGGCCATCGCCTGCGGGCGTTTCCCGGAAGATGTTGCAAACAGCGACGACAGTATCGAGGTCTGGCACATCGGCCAGAATATAGGCGGTCCAGGGGTAGCCCTCCGATGGCCCGACCATCATCTGGTCATCGTCGAATGTGCCGAGCACTTCGATGCCGAAACGACCCTTCAGATCGTCAAGCGCGGCAATAAACGTCTGAATGACCCTGCCTGCATCGGGCAACGCCAGATCGTGAAAGTTCTGGCCGATGCCGATGAAAAACATCGTGCGAAGCGGCTTGGATGAAATGCTCATGCTCGTCCCTCTCGATTTACGGGAATCCCGGGGTCGGGGCCATTTCGACCATCACGCGTCCGGCATTTTCAAGATTGCCCTCGCTCACGAACGCATGTTGCGTGAC
>JANOQL010000292.1:0-3671 GCA_031414835.1 Sphingomonadales bacterium
CCCGAAGGACCAAAGAAGAAAAGGAAGATCGGGTTCACGCAGAGGGCGCAGAGGTCGCTGAGGTTTTTTGGAGCGCCCCTCTCTCCTCTGCGGCCTCTGCGCCCTCTGCGTGAACCAAAATCTTGTCCGCTACGCGACAGCCTCACGGCTGCCGCCACTCACGCTGCGCCTCTGTGTTTCTGCGCGAACAGACGTCCTTCCTCCTCGCGCCTTCGCGCGAAACGATCCTCGTTCTTCGCGATCTTTGCGGTCCTTCGCGGCCTTCGCGTGAAACCTCTTTTAGCTGGCTCAGCCCGACGCACTATCAGGCCAACGATACGTCAACTTTGGCCAATGGATCATCGCGCGCCAGCATGGTGCTTTTCTCGGCGTCCCCTCTGGCGAGTGGTTTGGGCAGCGGCTAAACGGTGGCGATGCCCCACACATCCCCATCGCGCTTCGATGCGCTCGACGATCTGAAATTTGCCGATGAAGACAATATGGTGGCAGGCCTGCTCGCCAGCCGCCCGTTGTCGGACGAACAGCGACGCGGCGCGGTTCAGACCGCGATCACGCTTGTCGAAGGCGCGCGGGCTTCGGCGCGCAAATCGGGCGTCGTTGAAAGTTTCCTCAAAGAGTTTTCATTGGGCACCCGCGAAGGCCTTGCGCTGATGTGCCTTGCCGAAGCGCTGCTGCGCACCCCCGATGCCGATACTCGTGATCGGCTGATCGCCGAAAAGATCGGCTCGGCAGATTGGGCGGCGCATCTGGGGCAATCGGACAGCCTGTTCGTCAACGCTTCGACCTGGGGGCTGATGCTGACCGGAAAGCTGGTCGATGTCGAACCCGCAGCACGCGACGATCTGGGCGGTTACATGAAGCGGCTAACTGCGCGTATGGGCGAACCTGTCATCCGGCAGGCGGTGATGGCGGCGGTTCGCATCATGGGCGAACAGTTCGTTCTTGGCCGCAGCATTGGCGATGCCCTGAAACGGGCGAAGCGCGACAAGATGATCGCCTCGTTCGACATGCTCGGCGAAGGCGCGCGCACCGATGCCGATGCGGACCGCTATGCGACGATCTATGCCGATGCCATCGAAGCGGTCGGAAAGGCAGCGAACGGCGCAGGTCCGGAGCGCGGCCACGGGGTGTCGGTCAAGCTTTCGGCGCTCTTCCCGCGATATGAGGCGGCGCAGGAAGCGCGCGTGTTCGAAAGCCTCTACCCCCGGCTCAAAACACTCGCGCTGATCGCGGCGAAACACGATCTCAATTTTGCGATTGACGCCGAAGAGGCTGACCGGCTGGTGCTGTCGTTGAAACTGATCGACCGGCTGGTCCGCGAGCCCGAGCTTGGGCAGTGGACCGGGTTCGGAGTCGTGGTGCAGGCGTATCAGAAGCGCGGAGTCGCGGTGATCGACGCGCTGGCAAAGCTGTCGCGCGAAACCGGGCGGCGGATCATGGTCCGGCTGGTCAAGGGCGCGTATTGGGATAGCGAGATCAAGCGCGCGCAAGTCGCCGGAATGCCAGATTACCCGGTGTTTACCACCAAGGCCGCAACCGATCTTTCATATCTGGCCTGCGCCAAAGCGCTGATCGCGGCATCGCCGCATCTGTATCCGCAGTTTGCAACGCACAATGCCCACACGCTCGCCGCCGTCCGCGCGATGGCCGATGCCGCCAATGCGCCAATCGAGCATCAGCGGCTTCATGGCATGGGAGAGGCGCTGTATGAGGCGGCGCAGACGCATTACAATAGTGAGCTGATCGTCCGCGCCTATGCGCCTGTTGGCGGGCATGAAGAGCTGCTGCCCTATCTTGTCCGGCGGTTGCTGGAGAATGGCGCGAACAGCTCATTCGTTCATCTGCTGCTCGATGAAAGCGTGCCTGCCGCTGACGTGGTCCGCGATCCAGTGAGCGCGGTCGAGGCGGCACCGCACCGTCACCCGCGCATCCCGGTGCCGGGCAAACTCTATCCCGATCGTGCCAATTCGGGCGGTCGCGATCTCAGCCAGCTGGCGGCGCGAACCGGATTTGCGAGCGCTGTAGCCTCTGTTGCCGCCAATCGGACGCAAGGTGGCGCACTCATCGGCGGCAAGCCCGGTGCAGCCACAGCGCGAGCCGTGGGATCGCCATCAGACCCGGCGCGGATCATCGGCGATACATCCGATGCGTCGATTGCCGATCTCGATCGTGCCATCGGCCTTGCCCGCGCTGCGCAGCCCCGCTGGAATGCGGCTGGCGGGGGACGGCGTGCGAAGGTCTTGCGCGCGATGGCCGATGCGCTGGAATCCGCGGGCGATAGCCTGATCGCGCTGCTGACTCTGGAAGCAGGCAAGACCTTCAACGACGCCGTCGCCGAAGTGCGTGAGGCCGCCGATTTCTGCCGCTATTATGCGCTGCTGGCTGCGCGCGACTTTGGCGGAGCCGTGACGCTGGCCGGGCCGGTCGGCGAAACCAACCGCTGGGCACTAGGCGGGCGCGGGGTGTTTGCCTGCATTTCACCGTGGAACTTCCCGCTGGCGATCTTCACCGGGCAGATTGCCGCCGCGCTCGCTGCGGGCAATGCTGTGATCGCCAAGCCTGCCGAACAGACCCCGCTGATCGCCGCCGAAGCGGTGCGGCTGTTCATCGCAGCCGGACTCGATCCTGATTTGCTCGCGTTGATCCCCGGAGATGGTGCGAGCATCGGTGCGGCACTCGTCTCGCATCAAGGCATTGACGGGGTAGCATTTACCGGCGGCACCGAAACCGCGTGGGCGATCAACCGCAGCCTTGCCGCACGGAGAGGACCGATTGTTCCGTTCATTGCCGAAACCGGCGGATTGAACGCGATGTTCACAGATTCAACGGCGCTGACCGAACAGGTGGTCGATGATGCGATCGTTTCGGCGTTCGGATCGGCGGGCCAGCGCTGTTCAGCGCTGCGGACGCTGTTCGTGCCCGAAGACAGCGCCGACGCAATGATCGAAACGCTGACCGGAGCCATGATGGCACTGGTGGTCGGCGATCCCGCCGATCCGGCGACCGATGTTGGGCCCGTGATCGATGCGGAAGCCAAGGCCGCACTCGAACGCCATGTGCTGCGGCTTGCGGCAGAGGCGAAGATCGTCGCGCGGCACCCCGGCACCAGCCTGCCCGGTCATTTCTTCGCGCCCGTCATCGCCGAAGTGCCGACGCCCGATTTCCTTGAAGCCGAAGTGTTTGGGCCGATCCTCCATGTCTATCGTTACAAGCCCCGCGAACTGGCCGCTATTGCCGCCAGACTCGCCGCGCGCGGCTATGGCCTGACGCTGGGCATCCACAGCCGGATCCAGGGGTTTGCCGACGAAGTGCAGGCGCTCGTTCCGGCAGGCAATGTTTACGTCAATCGATCGATGACGGGCGCTGTCGTCGGCGTTCAGCCGTTCGGCGGGGTTGGGCTGTCAGGCACCGGACCCAAGGCCGGCGGCCCGCACGCACTGACGCGGTTTGCACATGAGCGCAGCATCTCGATCAACATCATGGCGCAAGGCGGCGATCCGGCATTGCTGGATTTGTAGAACATGATCCTCGCCTTGAGGCGAGGTGGCGGCGCGTAGCGCTCGTCGGAGTGGTGCATAAAATGGCTGCGGTAGCAGCCAGCGCGCTACCGCGCGCGCTGTTCGCACCACTCCACCGCTTCGCGGTCCCCCTCGCCTCAAAGCGAGGATCGA
>JANOQL010000293.1:0-1666 GCA_031414835.1 Sphingomonadales bacterium
ATCCTCTCTTCACGCTCAAACTAGCGCGCTTGTCGGATGCGTCAAACTGCGTCATCTTGCCGCTGGGAATGAGGAGAACAGCCGATGTTGCGTCACGGGCTTTTGATCGCCGCTTTGATGAGCACCGCCGTTTCGGCGCAAACCGCCCAAGGGACGGCACAGGGCGATGTTTCGGTCACGATCTACAACAACAATCTGACATTGGTGCAGGATCTGCGGACGATCACCGTCAGCGCGGGCCGCAGCCGTCAGGAATTTCCCGATGTCTCCGCGCAAATCCGGCCCGAGACTGTCACGCTGGCAGGGCAGGGGATCGGGATTGTCGAACAGAATTTCGATTATGATCTGCTCTCGCCTGACAAGCTGATGGAAAAGGCGGTGGGGCAGATGATCACCATCGTCCGCACCAATCCGGCGACCGGTGCCGAAACGCGCGAACAGGCGCGGGTGCTGGCGGCCAATGGCGGGATTGTCCTTCAGATCGGCAATCGGATCGAAGTGCTGCGCGACGATGGCCTTCCAGTGCGCGTCGTGTTTGACAAGGTGCCCGAAAACTTGCGCGCCCGCCCGACGCTGTCGGTGACCATCGATGCGGCGCAGGGCGGTGCGATCCCGACGCGGCTGTCTTATCTCACCCCCGGCCTTGGCTGGACGAGCGATTATGTCGCGCTGTTCGATGAGGCGAAGAACGCGATCGATGTGCAGGGCTGGGTGACGCTCAACAACAATACCGGCACCACCTTTACCAATGCCAATACGCTGCTGGTGGCAGGCAATGTTGGCGGCGGATTTGCGCGGTTCAATGCGCAAAGCGAAGACGTCACGCTGGAAGAGGCAGGCACTGAAAGCGGGACACGCGAACGCTTGGGCGATTTCTATCTCTATCCGCTCGCCGAACGCACGACGATTGCCAATGCGCAGCAAAAACAGGTCAGCTTTCTCGATGTGAAGGGCGCAGCGGCGCGGAAGGCGTATGAGTTCGTCAATGGATGGCTTGGCACCAACGACGTGCCGAGCAGTGCCGCGACCGCGATCAAATTCTCGACATCGAAGGCGGGCGGATTGGGCGATCAGCTGCCTGCCGGTACCGTCCGCGTCTATATGCGCGATGCACGCGGCGATCCGCAGTTCATCGGCGAAAACCGGATCGGGCACACGCCGATGGGATCGTCGATGTCGATCCGGACGGGAGAGGCGTTCGATGTGAAGGTCAAGACCTTGGTCGAGGCGCGCACGAAGGTTTCGAAACGCCGATGGCGGACGGCAATGCGCTACACGATTACCAATGCGAAGGACACGCCCGTCACGGTCGATCTCGCGCAGGACGGCCTGTGGGGCGATGTCCGCATCGAAGCGCAGAGCATTACCGGCGAGCGTGTGTCGGCAGACCGGATCGAATGGAAAGTGCCGGTCGCCGCCAATGGCACGACCGAACTGACGGCTGTGTTTGACAGCCGGTACTGAGGGGTGGGGGCAGTGCCACTCAAAATCCTCCCCGTTCAGGGGGTGGGGGACCGCGAAGCGGTGGAGGGGGGTGTCCACTTCGGCAATGTCGCGGCGTTGGCACCCCCCCTCCGTCAGCCCTGCGGGCTGCCACCTCCCCGTAAACGGAGAGGATTTATATCAATCTTCCTCACCCTCCTCACCACCCCCGCCACTGCCCAAC
>JANOQL010000294.1:0-1658 GCA_031414835.1 Sphingomonadales bacterium
ATTTGCGTGGGATTTCGAGCAAGCGTTGCGCTTGCTCAATTTTGCAGTCACCAAAAAGTCTACGTTTTTCGGCAGTTTTGGCGGAAGCGTCGAGCAAGCGCGGCGGTGTCGCGTCATGACCTGGGTCAAGCACAACATCCGCCTGTCGCCAGCACAGGACCGCACGCTGATCCGTTATGCCGAACAGCGCGGCCTGACGCGTTACAAGATGCTCGGGCGTGTGGTCGATCATGGGCTGGCCGCCGTCGAAAACGGGATCAATGGCCCCACCGACACACGAGAGCTTGTCGATGAGATCGCCGCAATGAGCGCGCGGTTCGCCGAACTGGAGCGCGTGCTTGATCGCGCATTGTTCACCGCATGTGCGGCTTACAGCTATGCACGCCAGGCTGCACTGGGCGGGCGATGCAGCGATGAGACGATCACCGCCGACGCGGTTGCCGCATATGAACGCCAGCGCAGCCTTGCCAGCACGGTGACGCCATGAACCGGGCCGACGATCGGCACAACCAGTCGTTCGGGCTATGGTGGCTACGCGTCAAAAACCAGTTCGCGCGCTTCGGTTTCTCCGCAAAAATCTTGCTCGGAGGCGCGCTAATCGGTTCCATCGTTGCGCCGACGCAGACACTCGATCGCGACGAACTGCAGCGCGCGGCCAGTTACGGCTTAGCGAACACGATGTCATGGATCGCGGGCGATGCGCGCGTCCGCCCGAAACTTCGCGTCCGGCACTTTAATCGCGATTTCATCGTGCCGGTCGATGTGGTGCTGAGCGATGGTGCGTTCATCGACAGTGCCGATCTTTTCCAGCGACGGACGCTTTTCGGCGGATGGCTCGGGCTGTTGCTCGGATGCGGGTTGGGCTATTTCCTGAACGGCAGTATCCGCCGAAGCGGGAACGAAGCATTCGCTGATCGCGTGATCGGCGGGACCCGGGTTGTGAGCGAAGACGCGCTTCGCGCCCTCACGCGCGCGTTGGCGGGCAAACGTGCGTTGCAAATTGGGCGTCTCGCCGTCCCCGCCGCCATCGAAACGCGGCACTGCGCGATGATTGGCACGACCGGCAGCGGCAAGACAACCGTGTTACGCCAGACGCTCGATTGCATCGAGGTGCGTGGCGAAGCTGCTATCGTCTACGACACCAGCGGCGAGTTCATCGCGCATTATTATCGACCAGAACGCGGCGATGTCATTCTCAACCCGTTCGATGATCGCTGCGCTTACTGGTCACCGTTCGACGAGATCGCACATCCTGCCGACGCCGACCGGATCGCGCATCAGCTCATTTCGGAAACCGGCAGCCGTGATGATGATGTCTGGCTCGAGACGAGCCGCATCCTTGTCGCCAACATGCTTCGCGCCCTGTGGACTGAGGGCAATTGCAGCCTCGAGGCGCTGCTGGACGCGTTGCAGACCAAGGACACTGAGGAGCTGAAACGCTGGCTCGGTGACACGTCGAGCGCGCGGACGTTTGCCGAAGGCGCGGAACGCGCGACCGGCAGCGTCATTTTCATGCTCGCCAAGGCAGCGAACCTCATTCAGTTCCTGCGGCGCGACGGATCGGGCGGCGTGCCCTTCGCTTTCCGGCGCTACATCGCCGGACTGGACGATCATGTGGGACCGCGCCCGTGGATATTCGTGCCGCGTAAGGAGGATTA
>JANOQL010000295.1:0-2077 GCA_031414835.1 Sphingomonadales bacterium
GCAAGCCCGCCTGTTGCCACAACTTTGACGGGGCGTCCAATTTCGGCCTTCATCCGCGCGATCAACCCTTCGATCATCGCAACATAGCCCCAGTAAATCCCGATCAGCATCTGGCTTTCAGTCGTCCGCCCGATCACGCTGCTATCGGCGGGCGCTTCGATTGCGATGCGCGGTAATTTGGCGGCGGCCATCACCAATGCGTCCAGTGACAGATTGAGCCCTGGCGCGATGATCCCGCCCTTGTACGCGCCTCTGAAATCGATGTGATCGACGGTGGTTGCGGTGCCGAAACTGATCATGATCAGATCGCCCGGCACGCGATCATGCGCGGCAATCGTGTTGACCGCGCGATCCGATCCCAGCGAATTGGGTTCTTCGACATCGATTGCCATTTTCCACGCGACCGACCCGCGCCCTGCAACCAGCGCGTCTTGCCCGAAATACTTGGTGGCGAGCGATTGCAGATTATGGAGCGCGCGCGGCACGACGGTCGAGATGATCACAGCGGTCACATCGTCGCGGGCATAGCCCTCGATCTGCATCAGCTGGATCAGCCACACGGCATATTGATCCGCCGTCCGCCGAGCATCGGTCGCGATCCGCCAGCGCGTCTTGATCTCACGCCCCTCGACCAGCGCGAATTTGATATTGGTATTGCCTGCATCAATCGCGAGCAGCATTCAGAATCTCCCGCTCATCCTGAGCTTGTCGAAGGGTCAAACCAAAAACACGTCACCAGCGTGAATGACACGCTCGCTGCGATCCGCCAAGGCCAGTCGCAATGCGCCATCTGTCGTGAGGCCGCGATACTGGCCGTCGATGAGGTCTCCGCCGCCCGTATCTACCGAGAGCGGCGTTCCCGGGGGATGCGCGGCGGCCTCCCACTGCGCGATAATGTCGGTCAGATTGCGCCGCCACACGACGAGCGCGTCAGCCAGTGACGCGCCGAGCTGCTCACAGAACTCAGCCGGATCAGACGCCACACCAGTTTCTGCAAAGATACTCGTCACTGGCCGGTCAAGATCGGGGTGGTTTGCAAGATTGACGCCGAAGCCCGCCACAATGGCATCATCGGCGCTCTCGAGAAGGATGCCCGACAGCTTCCGGCCATCGACCATCACATCGTTGGGCCATTTAAGCGTTGCCACAACAGACCCGGAAACAACCCGGTGCAATGCCACTGCCGCGACCAGCGCCAGCGTCGGCGCGGGTGGATCGCCTGGCCGCAACCGGATGATCGTGCTCGCATAGAGATTACCCACCGGAGACGCCCAGTCCCGCGCCATCCGCCCCCGGCCCGCAGTCTGGCGCTCGGCGCGCAGCCATTCACCTTCGAGCGCGCCGTCGCGGGCCCGCACCAGCATGTCGGCGTTGGTCGATGCGGTTTCGGAGACTGTGATGTTCATTCAGTTACACCCGTAACCCCCACCGCTCATGTCGAGCGAAGTCGAGACACGGTGGAGCGCACCCTGTATCTCGACTTCGCTCGATATGAGCGGACCGAGGCCAAGTCGTCGTGTTTTAGAAAAGCGACATCGCCGCGGCATTGCTCGTCACCGCAAGCAGAGGGATCAGCAGATATCCGCCCACCAGCACCACTGACGACACAAGGATCACGCTTGCTTCAACATAGGATTGCACAGGCCGCAACTGCGCGGAGGGCGCATCGAAGTAGATCGTCTTGATCACGCGGAGATAATAATAGGCCCCGATCACCGATGCCGCGATGCCGATTGCGGCGAGCGGCAACAAATTCGCCGCGACCGCCGCCTGAAACACGAGGAATTTCGCCCAAAATCCGAACAATGGCGGAATGCCCGCTAGGCTGAACATCAGGATCGCGAACGCAGCCGCCAGCGGCTTGTTGGTCTGCGACAGCCCTGACAGGCTGGCAATTTCCTCGATATGCTTGCCATCGGCGTCACGCATCTGGAGAACGCAGGCGAACGATCCGAGCGTCATCACCAGATAGATCGCGATGTAGGACAGGATCGCCGCGACGCCCTGCGCGGTTCCCGCTGCCAGCCCGATCAGCGCGAAACCAATATTGTTGATCGACGAATAGGCGAGCAGCCGC
>JANOQL010000296.1:0-2930 GCA_031414835.1 Sphingomonadales bacterium
GTTTTTCGGCGGTTTCTGTCATGTGGCCATTGGCAGCTGTCGACAGATAGGCTTAGGCGCGCGTTTTCGACCGCCCGACGCGGCCGCGCAGCTGATACAATTGCGCCAACCCGAACCGGTCGGCGCGGTTGATAATCATCGTGTTCGCCGACGGAATATCGAGCCCGCTTTCGACAATCGTCGTCGAGATCAAAATGTCATATTTGCGGTCATAGAATGCCGACATCCGGTCTTCGACATCGCCTGCCGCCATCTGGCCGTGCGCGACCACATAGGTCAGCTCGGGGATGACATCGCGGAAGAATTTTTCGATATCGGGCAAATCGGCAACGCGCGGCGTCACGAAGAAGCTTTGCCCGCCGCGATAATGTTCGCGCAGCAACGCCTCACGCAGGACCACCGGATCCCAAGGGCTGATATAGGTGCGCACCGCGAGCCGGTCGATCGGCGGTGTCTGGATGACCGAGAGTTCGCGCAGGCCAGACATCGCCATCTGCAACGTGCGCGGGATTGGCGTCGCGGTCAGCGTAAGCATGTGGACGTCGGTCTTGAGCGCCTTCAGCCGTTCCTTGTGGGTGACGCCGAAGCGTTGTTCTTCATCGACGATGACCAGACCAAGCCGTTTGAATTCCACGCTCTTGGCAAGGATCGCATGGGTGCCGATGATGATGTCAATCGTGCCGTCAGTCAGGCCTTCGCGCGTTGCCTTGGCTTCGGCTGCCGGAACCAGCCGCGACAACCGCCCGATATTGAGCGGGAAGCCGCGGAAGCGCTCGACGAAACTGGTGTAATGCTGGCGGGCAAGCAGCGTGGTCGGGCAAACAATGGCGACCTGCATTCCTGCCATGCCGGCTATAAATGCCGCACGCAGCGCAACTTCGGTCTTGCCGAACCCGACATCGCCGCACACGAGCCGGTCCATCGGGCGGCCTGACCCGAGATCGCCAACCACATCGGCAATCGCACGGTCCTGATCTTCGGTTTCGGCATAGGGGAACCGATCGACAAACGACGGATAGGCGGAATCGGCGTGCGCGGGCTCGGCTTCGCGCAACGCCCGCTCGGCAGCAGTTTTGAGGAGGTCGCCCGCGATTTCGCGGATCCGCTCCTTCATCCGCGCCTTGCGGTTCTGCCACGCAACCCCGCCCAACTTGTCGAGCGTCACGCCGTCGCCGTCCGATCCGTGGCGCGACAAAATGTCGATATTCTCGACAGGGACATACAGCTTGTCGCCGCCTGAATAGGTGAGCGCGACGCAATCATGCGGGGCGCGACCGACAGGAATCGAAACCAGGCCTTCAAAGCGCCCGATGCCATGATCGCGGTGGACGACAAAATCGCCAGGCGTCATCGTTGCCAGCTGATTGAGGAACGCATCGGCATCGCGCTTGCGCTTGCGGCGGCGGACCAGCCTGTCGCCGAGCAAATCCTGTTCGGTCAGCAGTTCGAACTGGGCTGTGCGAAAGCCGTGATCGAGCGGGAGAGTGACGAGGGCGCTGCGCGCTTTCGCCGCAATCCCCTGCGCTTCCTGCCAGCTTTCGGCGAACTGCGCCGCCAGTCCATGTTCGGCAAGCAGTCCGGTAAGCCGTTCGCGTGACCCGTTTGAATAGGCGGCAAGGATCAGCCCGCTGCCAGCTTTGGCGAGCGCCGACGCGTGAGCGGTTGCCGCCGTGTAGATATTCTCATTTGCAGCCCGCTCGGGCGTAAAATCGCGGGCACTGGCGATTTCGAGATCGATGACGCCTTTGGCATCGGGCGCATCGAACGGCGTTGCCTGATGAATCGCATGTGCTGCGATGGCTGCGGTCCATTCGCCTGCGGTAAAATACAGGGCATCAGGGGCGAGCGGGCGATAGCTGCCCGGCTCAGATGTTGCCGCGCGGATGCGGTTGGCGTGATAGTCGGTCACAGCTTCGATACGCGATTCGAACGCCTGTTCGACGCCTGCCTCGCGAACGAACACAACACCTTCACCCAGATGATCGAACAGCGTCGTCAGTGGTTCCTCGAACAGCTGCAGCCAGTGATCCATCCCCGCGAGCCGCCGCCCGTCGGACACCGCTTGGTACAGTGGATCGCCCGTTGCAGTCGCGCCGAACAATTCGCGATACCGGCTGCGAAATCGCTTGATGCTTTCTTCGTCGAGCAGGGTTTCGGCAGCGGGGAGCAGTGAGAAACTTTCGACAGGGCCAATACTGCGCTGATCGGCAGGATCGAACACGCGCAGACTGTCGATTTCGTCGCCGAAGAAATCGATCCTCAAACCCTGTTCGTGGCCGGCCGGGAACAAATCGACCAGGCTGCCGCGCACCGCAAATTCTCCGGCATCGGCAACGGTATCGGTGCGGACATATCCATTGGCCTGAAGCAGCATGATCAGCCTGTCGCGGTCGATGGCTTCTCCGCGCCGCAGGTCTGCCGAAAGCTGGCGGATGCGAAACGGTGTCAGCGTCCGCTGGGTGATGGCGTTGATCGTCGTGACGATCAGTTGCGGCCCGGCTGGCTTGCGCTGGAGCGCGGCCAGCGTGGCCAACCGTTCGGACGTCGAACGCAGGCTTGGCGAAGATCGGTCGTAGGGCAGGCAATCCCAGGCAGGGAAGCTTAAAATTTCGACTTCGGGTGCGAACCATTCGGCCGCATCGGCAAGCGCGCGCATTGCCGATTCGTCCGCCGCAATGAAGACAGCACGCGTCGAGGCCGCGCGCGCAAGATCGGTCATCAGCCACGGGAGAAACCCCGATGGCGCGCGTGCGAGCGTCAGCGGCTGTTTGGCCGCCCTGATCTTTTCAATTGGCGTCATTGGGGGTCAGGCAAGTCCACAAAATCGAGTTTCTGGAAGGTGGTCATCAGCGGGTTTTGCCATTCGGCGGGCACATCGGCGGTGCCCAAGGCCCATGCCATGATGTCAACATCTTGCTCTTCGAGGAACG
>JANOQL010000297.1:0-1729 GCA_031414835.1 Sphingomonadales bacterium
CGGAAGACAGGCGCACCAACCTCGTCGATCGCAGCATCGACCGTTGCCGAAGCCGTCTGCGCGCGGCTGATCGCCAGACATGCCGTGTTGGGGCTGGCGATCACGCCATTGACCAGCGTGTAATCGGTTCCGCCGCGCAGCAAGATGGCCGCAAGGTTGGAGATGTTGTTGCGCTGGATGAAAGTGAAATTGGCAAGCCGCGTATTCTGGCGCGGCGTGTTGCCATCCGACGCGTTATCCGAATCGGCCTCGATCATCGAATCGCCGATGCTCGCGCGCTGGACGGCGAGGACGAACTGGAAATTGGCCTTGATGCCAACATCGGTATCGAGGTTATCGTCTTCGGCGCCGATGATCGCCAAATTCTTGGCATTTACGACGCCGCCAAAAAATTCCATGCCATCATCGGAACTGTTGACCGCTTGAATGTTGTCAAGGACAGTCGCCGAACCAGTGCCGCCGGTCGTGAGCGCTTGAAGCTCGCTGTTCCCCGAAAGCACAAATCCCGAATAGCGGATCTGCATGAAGCTGATGCGGCCGCTGTTGTCATTGGGGCTCGCGCCACCAAAAAGCGCTGGATCGACAGCGCCTTCGACTTGGCGTTCGCATGCGATTGTACCCGGCGCAGCCGCAGGTGCTGCACAATCGGTGACAGGCGCGCGACCTGACAGCACAATTCCGCCCCACTGGCCCGACGAATCTTCGCCGTTGAGCCCGAGAATATTGTCTCGGCTTGTCCAGACGATCGGGCGGGTTGCCGTTCCGACTGCCGAGATGCGGTTTCCGCGGTTGACGTTCAGCCAAGACACGCCCGTGCCACCGAATGCGACCACACCTGGCTCTATCGTCAGGACAACGTCGGCAGCGTCGGTGGTTTCTTCGGTCGGACCCTGATCGGTGCCGACATCGACGCGACCACCAAGCCGATAAAGAAGACCAGCAACGCGTGGCAGCGTGCTCGAGGTGTTGAACCGCGTCGGCACCGTGCAAACGCGATACGTGCCGGTCGGCCCGGTGATCGTTCCCGAATCGGTCAGCCCTTGCGCATCGGCAATCGTCGGGCAGCCGCCTGCTGGCGTTACGAGCGTCGATACAGGCGGCGGTGGCGGTGGAGGGGGCGGGGGCGTGATGTTGTTGATGGTGACGTTGCCGCCGGTACCGGGCGACGCAATGTCATCGGCACCGCAAGCGGCAAGCGCGAGGCACGCAGATGATCCCAGCAAAACCTTGGTGAAACGCTTGGTATTGGCCATGACTGCACCCTTCCCGGTGGCAAAATTGATTCCAACGGAGGCGCTGATTGCGAATCGCAAGCACTCGCGAGTGCCCCCTGCGGCGATGCCCTAGGCACGCGAGGTGACAGCGAAGTGACAGAAAGATTGCATTCTTGTGACACTGCGGATGCGATGGGGATCGTTCGGATCGGACCATCAAAACCAGCACCACCTGCGATCTTGCTTCGCAAACCGGTTGCGACCACACTTCGGAAAATAATGAATGGGGAGATGGCAGCGATGCGCACGACGCTAGCGATATTATGTGCCGCCGGATTGCTTGCAGGATGCGGAGAGGGCTCGGCTCCAGGCTCGAAAAAATCGGCAAAGCAAGTCAGGGAAACGGCGTATCCCGAACGCGTCTATTGGGGCGATACGCACCTTCATACTTCCAACTCGATCGACGCCTTCGGCTTTGGTGTCAGGCTTGGCCCTGAGGATGCGTTGCGCTTCGC
>JANOQL010000298.1:0-2089 GCA_031414835.1 Sphingomonadales bacterium
GCAGTCGCCTCTACTCGCTGCCCTTCAGCAGTGATAAAAGCGACTGTGATCACGCAGCCAGCAGCCTGTGACTATTGGCCGCCTGGAAAATCTGCCGCAGACCTTCGCGCAATTCGGGCAGCGTCGTGTAACGACCAAAGCAATTCCGGATCGAGCTCTTCGCTTCGGCATCGGACAGGCCGATGGCGCGCAGCACATGGCTTGGCCGTCCCGAACCGCTGGCACAGGCCGATCCGGAAGCGAATGCGATGTCGCGCAGTTCCGAAATGAGCCGCGCGGAATCGAGCCCATCGCAGCGCACGTTCAGATTGCCCTTGTATCGCCCTTCGACCGGACCATTGATCTCCCATTCGCGAGGCAGCAGCGCCATGGCAGCATCCCATAATCGCGCGACATGCGCGGCATCTTCATCCATCCGCATCCGCGCCACTTTTGCCGCCGTGCCAAAACCTGCGCACAGCGCCGGGGAAAGCGTGCCTGACCGCAGGCCGCCTTCCTGCCCCCCGCCCAGCAAAAACGGTGCAATGTCCACGCCGTCCTTGACCCAAAGTGCACCGATGCCCTTTGGCCCATGAATTTTGTGCGCACTGATTGCGATCAGATCGGGGCCTTCGGGAATAGCGATGCGGCCATAGGCCTGCACTGCGTCGCACAAGAACAGCGCCCCTGTATCATGCGCGCAAGCGGCCAGTTCTGCGACATTGTTGATCGTGCCGATTTCATTGTTGATCAGCATGACAGCCATCATGCCCAGATCGTCGGGCAATTCGGCATCGCATTCGATGAGTCCTTTTCGATCGACGTTGAGGTGCGTCACAGTGCGCCCCTGTTTCCCGAGCCATTCGGCAGTGTCGCGCACTGCGGCATGTTCGGTTCCGGCGACTGCAATCGCGCCCTTGCCTGCGCACCGGAGCGCCCAGTTAAGCGCTTCGGTTGCGCCGCTGGTGAAATAGACCCGGCCTCCCGTTGGCAGCAGCGCTGCGACCGAATCGCGCCCGACCTCGATTGTAGCGGCGGCTTCGCGCCCCTGCTTGTGCGGGCTGTGCGGATTGGCGAATTTGTCCGATAGCCATGGCTGCATCGCAGCGCGGGCTTCGGGGGCGAGCGGCGTCGTGGCTTGATAATCAAGATATGCGGACACAGGTGGGGATCCCCCATCATTATGGTTCAGTGCGACCGGCCGATCATTCCCCTGCATCGGCCCCTTTACCCCCGGATACGCTGCCACAGCGCGATGAAACGGTAAACGTCCGCTCGTCCTGTATCCGGCCCGAAGGACACACGGATCACCTCGTTTGCCGCAGATTCGGCCCATCCCATCGCAGTCAGCACGCGGCTTGTCTTGAGCGTGCCTGACGAACAGGCGCTGCCTGCCGAAACCGCAATGCCGCCCATATCCATCTGGATGAGCTGCGCCGACGATGCGACCCCGGGCATCCTGTAGGCCGCGATCGTTGGCAGTCTCGGGCTGTCGCCTGCCACCACTTCACCGCCAGATGCCCGGATTGCGCCATCGAGATGCGCGCGCAAATCGGCAGCGCGTGTCAGCCAGCCACGGGGTGCTTCGAGCGCTGCTGCAAAGCCCAATGCGGCAGGCAAATTTTCTGTGCCTGCCCGGTATCCCTGTTCCTGACCGCCAACAGGCATGATTGCGGACAAATCCTTGATCAGCAGAGCCCCGATCCCTGGGGGGCCGCCAAGTTTGTGCGCAGAAATGGCGATCATATCGGCGTCAGGGAGATCGATCTTCCCGGCGGATTGCGAACAATCGGCAAACAATAGCCCGCCGGCGCGTCGGACGATTGCTGCAAGCGCGTCGAGCGGCTGGAGAACGCCGGTTTCATTGTTGGCCGATTGGATCGCGACCACGGGCTGTTCGGCAGCAAGCGCGCCGAGACGTCCGGTGAGCGCATGATCGGCAACAAGGCCATCGTTTCCGACAGGGACAAAGAACGCGTCGGGCACAGCGCGGTGGATGGCATCATGCTCTGTTGCCCCCACCAGTACGGCATCGCCGTTGGTGCGCCCAAGCCCGATCGCAATCGCTTCGGTCGCGCTGCTCGTGAAGATCAATTCATGCTGCCAGCCA
>JANOQL010000299.1:0-5389 GCA_031414835.1 Sphingomonadales bacterium
CGATCTCCGCTGGCGTTCGGGAAAATGGCAGGCGCAAGCGGGTTATGGCTTTACCGATGCGCGCGTTCGCGCGTCTGGATTGGCTTTGCCACTCGACGGGTTACGACCCGCGCAGGTGCCAAAGCACACCGCGAGCGCAACGCTCGGCTGGTCAGGACTGTCGGCAACGCTGCGCTATGTTGCATCGCAGTTCGAAGACGATCTCAACCGGCGGCAATTGGGCGATGCGATCACCCTCGACGCGGTAGCCGAAGTGCCAGTCAGTCCAGCTTTGGCAGTGACATTGCGCGGCGAAAACCTGTTCGATACCCGCGTTGAAGCGGCAATTTCGGGCAATGGGATCGTCGAACGGGCAAGCCCCCGAACGCTCTGGATCGGCCTGAAACTCCGCCTTCCAGAGTGATCAGACGCGTGCCGCGATGTCGTCAGCCTCGAGCGCGCGCTTGAGGCGGTTGCGGATCGACTGAATTGCGGCTGCAGAGTTAGCGATGTCACCTGAGACGGGCGCAACTGCGGCGATCTGGGGCGTTTCGATCTGCTCTTCGGGTTCACCGGCGCGCTTTGCCAGCAGTTTCTGCACACCTTTGACGGTATAGCCTTCTGCATTCAGCAGGCGGTCGATGCGCTTGGCGAGCGCCACATCGGCGGGCCGGTAATAGCGGCGGTTTCCCGCGCGTTGCAGCGGCCGCAATTGCGGAAACCTCGTTTCCCAATATCTGAGGATATGCTGTGGCAGGCCAAGCTCTTCGGCAAGCTCACCTATCGTGCGAAACGCGCTATCGGCCTTGTCGTCGGGGTTCGCCATGACGGTTCCTGTCAGTTCGCTTCGACGCGGGCCTTGACGCCAAGACTGGGCCGGAAAGAGATCACGCGGCGCGCCGGGATTGGCACTTCGACACCGGTTTTCGGATTGCGACCGACCCGCGCGTCTTTTCCGCGAACCGAAAATGTTCCAAAGCCCGTCACCTTCACACTGTCGCCATTTGCCAGCGCATCGGACATATGGCGGAGGATTGTTTCGACCATTGCCGAACATTCGGCCCGGGACAGCCCGATATTCCTGTGCACGGCATCGGCGAGTTCCGCGCGTGTCAGCGTTCCCGTTTCGCTCATTCTGTCCACCCCTTACTGTTACGCTCGACGTAATTTATCCGGGTCGCAGCGAAGGTCAATCGCTTGCTACATGCGAACGATCGCTGCGCCCCATGTAAAGCCACCACCCATCGCTTCCAAAGCAATCAGATCGCCGCCTTTGATTCGGCCATCGCGCACAGCGCTATCGAGCGCCAGCGGGACCGATGCCGCCGATGTATTGGCATGGTCTGCAACTGTCATGATAACGCGATCAGGGGCCAGCCCGAGCTTGCGCGCAGTGGCATCAAGGATACGCGCATTGGCCTGATGCGGCACGACCCAATCGATATCGGACAATTCGACACCGGCGGCCTGCGTGACTTCGCGGAGGACAGCCGCAAGGTTGGTTACGGCGTGCTTGAAGACTTCGGGCCCTTTCATCCGCAGCTTGCCAACGGTTCCGGTGGTCGAAGGGCCGCCATCGACATAGAGCAGCTGATTGTGCGCGCCATCGGCATGGAGCCGCGATGCCAATATACCGCGACCGGCATCGGCTTCAGCCTTCAAGATCACCGCGCCTGCGCCATCACCGAACAAAACGCAGGTGGCGCGATCCTCCCAGTCGAGAATCCGGCTGAAGGTTTCTGCTCCGATCACAGCCGCATTGCGCGCCATCCCCGAACGGATCATCGCATCGGCCACCGACAAGGCGTAGAGAAAACCCGAACACACCGCTGCAACATCGAACGCAATGCAATCGCGATTGCCAAGCAGTGACTGGACGATGGTGGCTGTCGCGGGAAACGTCTGGTCAGGGGTGGCGGTCGCCACGATGATGAGGTCGAGGTCGGAACCCCCTAAACCTGCTGCGGAGAGCGCTTGCCGCGTTGCATCTGCGGCAAGTGTCGCTGTCGTTTCGCCTTCGCCTGCAATATGGCGAAACCGAATGCCGGTGCGTTCGACAATCCATTGGTCGGTTGTATCGACTGTATCTTCGAGTTCGGCATTCGACACGCGGCGCTTGGGCAGGGCTGACCCTGTTCCTGCGATGAAGGCACGAAGTGTCACGATGTCGGCGCGACTGTCGCCAGATCGTCCCGTATCCGCTCGGTGATGCGGTTGGCGGCAAGTTTTGCCGCAACGCCGATCGCATTGGCAACGCCCTTTTCTGTCGCGCTGCCATGGCTTTTGACGACCACGCCGTTCAGCCCCAGGAACACGCCGCCATTGTGATTGTTGGGATCGAGATGATGGCGCAGCAATTCGGTTGCCGGTCGCGACACAAGAAAGCCGAATTTCGAACGGATCGAACTGGTAAAGGCGCGGCGCAGCAGATCGGTCACGAATCTGGCGGTGCCTTCGATGGTCTTCAGCGCGACGTTGCCTGAAAACCCGTCGCAAACGATCACATCAAAATCGCCGCGTTGCAATTTATCCCCTTCGACAAAGCCGACAAATTCTAGTGGCAAATGCGGCGAATTGCGCAGGATCGCCGCGGCATCGCGAATTTCATCGGTGCCCTTCATTTCTTCAGTGCCGATATTGAGCAGGCCGACACGCGGGCGCGCCAAGCCGATTGCGCTGCGCGAATAGGCGGCGCCCATCACGGCAAATTCCACAAGGTTGCGCGCTTCGCATTCGGTGTTGGCCCCGAGATCGAGAATGGCGACATCGTTTTTGCCGAGCGTCGGCAAAAGCGCGGTAATCGCCGGCCGATCGATCCCCGGGATCGTGCGCAAAGCAAGTTTGCCCATCGCCATCAACGCGCCAGTATTGCCCGCAGATACAGCGGCCTCAGCCTCGCCCAGCTTCACACGATTGATCGCCATGCCCATGCTGGTTGTTTTAGCCCGGCGCACGGCCTGCCCCGGCTTTTCAGTGCCTGCGATCATGTCTGGCGCATGCACAATGGTCGCCCGGCCTCGCAAATCGGCGTGGCCATTCAGCGCCGCTGAAATCGCGGCTTCATCGCCAACCAGATCGAACAACAGATGCGGCCAGCGCTCAGATGCCATGGCGGCTCCGGCGACCATTACTGCCGGACCGCCATCGCCCCCCATTGCGTCTATCGCTAGTCTTGGCGATGCGTCCAACCCGTTTGCCCCCGCCTGTTCCAGCGCCTGCCGGATCAGGCCGAAACGGTCAGGACTTCGCGACCGTTATAAAAGCCACACGCGCTGCACAGATTGTGCGGACGCTTCAGCTCGCCACAATTCGGGCATTCCTGAAAGGCCTCGACCTTGAGCGAATCATGGCTGCGACGCATGTTGCGCCGCGAAGGCGAAGTTTTTCTTTTTGGAACGGCCATGTCGGCACCTGTCTTTAACGTAGTGAACGGTTAGCGCCAAAGCCCGTGAGTGCAGCGATGCGGCAAATGGGCCGCGCCCGCGCGACCGGACTTTTGACATTCGAGCGAGCGCCTATAGCGATTCTCCGCGCGGTTGCAAGATACTGGCCGTCGTGGCAGTGCCGCGATACACAATGGGGGAGCCACTATGATTTTACCAATTGCGCTAACGGCCGCCGCTGCTGCTGCCATCGTCAATTTGTGGCTGGGCATCCGGATCGGGCAAGTGCGCACACGCGAAAAAATTTCGATCGGCGATGGCGGCAATGATGCATTGATCCGCCGGATGCGTGCGCAGGCCAATTTCGTCGAATTTGCTCCATTCGTCCTGATCCTCATTGCGCTTCTGGAATTGGCAACGGGAACCTCGCTCTGGCTTTGGGCGGCCTCGGCTCTGTTTATCGTAGCGCGGATCGCTCATGCGTTCGGGATGGACGGGAATGACAAGGCGCGAAGTGCTGGCATCCTGATCACGATGGTCATCACACTCGGGCTGGCGCTCTATGCAGCCTATATCGCGCAAACGTCTGCCGGCAGAATCTCTGCGACAACCGAAGCCATCGTAACAGGCTGATCAGCCCAGAATATAGTCTGAAACATAGGCGTTTGTTTTCCGCTCATGCCCGAATGTAGACATCGGGCCATGGCCGGGAACAAACGCTGTCTTTTCACCCAACGGCCAGAGCCTGCTGGTAATCGAATCGAGCAATTGCTGGTGATTGCCTTTGGGGAAGTCGGTGCGACCGATCGAACCTTTGAACAGCACATCGCCCACGA
Source organism: Sphingomonadales bacterium (assembly GCA_031414835.1). Taxonomy (GTDB): domain Bacteria; phylum Pseudomonadota; class Alphaproteobacteria; order Sphingomonadales; family Sphingomonadaceae; genus Aquisediminimonas. The sequence goes on from JANOQL010000299.1 coordinate 4,199, forward strand.
TGGCGAGGTTTGAGCCTGCGTGGTGGAATATCACATGGCCGGGGGTGTGGCCGGGGCAGTGATACACATCGAGCGTCACATTGCCGACGGTCACAGTATCGCCATCGACCAGCCAGCGATCGGGTTCGAAGGTCGCAGCCTCCATCCCCCAGCGCGGACCATCTTCATCGAGCTGCTCGATCCAGAACCGGTCGTCTTCATGCGGCCCTTCGATCGGCACACCCAGTTCACGGGCGAGCATCCCTGTTTGCCCGCAATGATCGAGATGGCCGTGCGTCACGAGCAGCTTTTCAATGGTGACGCCCTTTTGCTTTGCTGCTGCCTTGAGCAACGGCAGATCGCCGCCCGGATCGGTGAACGCGCCACGCATCGTTTGCGTGCACCAGATCAGGCAGCAATTCTGCTGCAACGGCGTGACCGGCAGGATCACGGCCTGAAGTGCGGGTTGGATCGTCATGCGATCTCATGTGGCGATCTGGCAGCCATCACGCAAGCCTCAGCTATCGCGCAGAAATTGGCTGCAAATCGGCTGAAGCTGCAGAATTCTGGTTAATTTTGCGCTGGACACAGCGGCAATCTCGGTCAAGACACCATGACGGTCGTCACATAAGCGCCGGCACAGGTGCAGACATATCAAAAGCCCGGTTGGCAGAATCCGAAGTGAACGGATCGACCGCTGCGGCACGATTTTGTGGGGCAAAAACAGGAATGACGCTGAAATCTGTCGTCGCGTTGCGTTCGCTAGGGGGAAAGGTCAGCGGAACCCGTTTCGCCGGACTGGCCGTGTTTGCCGCGGTTGTCGCTCCCGATCTGGCGTTTGCCCAATCGTCCAATCCAGCCGCGCCAACGCGCGATCAAGTCGATCCGCCGCCCGCGCGATCCGAAGCCGAAACACCCCGATTGCGCGTCGAAGGCGATATCGAACGTGCACCGTGCGCCCTTGCCGATCCAAGTTTTGCTGCCGTCCGGATCACGCTGCGCGACGCCAGTTTTGCCAATGCCGATCCTGTGTCTCAGGCCGATTTGCGAGGGTCTTGGAGTGGCTATGTCGGGACCGATCAGCCGATCAGCATTTTGTGCGACATCCGCGATGCCGCTGCAACGCAGCTGCGCAACCAAGGCTATCTGGCGGCCGTTCAGGTGCCAGTGCAACGGATTGAAGATGGCGTCGTCCGGTTCGAAGTGATCTAC
>JANOQL010000300.1:0-9166 GCA_031414835.1 Sphingomonadales bacterium
GTTCGATCTGCCATGCGTCGAGGATGCGTGTCTGGCCTTGTGCCACGAGACCGAGCAGCGCCAGCGCCGCCCCGGTGCGCAGATCGAGTGCGCTCACCGTAGCCCCTGCCAGCCGCCCGCCACCGTCGATGTGCGCCGCGCCGTCCTGAATCCGGCCCGACACGCCCATTTTGGCGAATTCGGCCAGATATCCGTAACGATCGGCAAAGCGCAGATCGACGATGCGCGATTGCCCTGTGGCGCACGCGCCATACGCGGCGAACAACGGCTGCATATCCGAATTGATACCTGGGTAGGGACCGGTGCTGATTTCGACCGGCAACGGCCGCCCAGACCGGACAATGATCCTGTCACGATCGGCAAAGATTCGCGCGCCGCTTTCGCGCAGAAAGATCAGCGGCACTTCAAGATCGACGCCTGGGAAATCGGCAATTTCAACATCGCCGCCCGTGATGACCGAGCCGACCAGCCATGTCATCGCCTCCATATTGTCGGGCATCACAGTGTGCGTAACCCCGTTCAGCGACGTGGCTCCTTCGACCTCGATGCTTTCCTGACCGTTGATCGTCACGCGCGCGCCGAGCTTGGTGACGAATGCGGCAAGATCGATGATTTCGGGCCGGACATGCGGGTTCCAGATGCGCGTTTTGCCCTTGGCGAGCGCGCCGCACAGGATGGCGTTTTCGGTCGCGCCCGTCGACCGCATCGGCAGATGAATGTCGTTGCCAACAAGCCCGTTGGGTGCAGCCGCGCACAGCCGGTCACCCTCTTCCCAGACTTCGGCCCCCAGCTGGCGCAGCACCAGTTCGTGAAGATCATATTTGCGGTCGCCAAGGTTGCACCCGCCGGGCAGCGGCACGCTGCCGGCACCGGTGCGTGCGGTGAGCGCGCCGAGGATCAGCAGCGTGTTGCGGATCGACCGTCCGTCCCAGTTGAGCTGGCTGTCAGGCACGCGCGCTTCGGCGATGACGAGCGTATCGCCTTCGACGCGGCACGATTTTCCCAGAGCATCGAGCATGCCGACATGGACGATCGCATCGAGCAGTCCGGCGGGATAATTGCCGAGCGTCACGGTGCCTTCTGTCAGCAGCGATGCAGCAAGCAGGCGGAGCACGCTGTTCTTCGCTCCGCTCACCCGCACTTCGCCCACGAGCCGCGAAGGTTCGAGCGTCAGACTGCGCAGGCCTTCTTCTTGCGCAGCAACAGGTTCCTGAATTCCAAGATCGGCCATGGCTATCGTCCTTCCTGATCGATAATTGAGGCGAGGTTTAGGGCATCTGCCGAGACATGCGCGGGGGCCATCGTGCCATCAGGCCGGACGTGGCGCACTTCAGCGAGCATCGCAATCCCCGACAGGGCTTCGACAGCACGGCGCGCCTCGCCGATCAGACGAAGCACGTCGGCGCTGGTAGCATCGCCGCAATTGACGATAAAATTGGCATGTTCTGGCGATAGCTGCGCCCCGCCGATTCGCCGCCCCTTGAGGCCAGCGCGCTCGATTGCCGCACCCGGCGGACCGATCTTGTCATACAGCGCCGGATCGCTGACGAAGACAGACCCGCAATTGGCGCGGTTGCGCGGGAATTTCAGCCGCCGGTCGCGCAGAATTTTGCGCGCTTCGGCGTGCATCGCGTGGGCATCACCCTGTGTATAGGCGAAACGCGCCGAAAGGTTGATCCAAAGCGATTCCTGCAACGCCGAAGTGCGATAGGCAAAGCGCATGGCGGCATGATCGAACCGGACGATGTGACCGTTTTCGTTCATCGCAGTGGCTTCGATCAACTGTTCGCCGATGCCGCGCCGCTGGCTGCCGCCGTTCATCGTGACGAGCCCGCCAAGCGTTCCGGGAATCCCGATGGCATGGACCGCGCCTGAAAGACCTGCCGCAATCAGCCGCCGGACATAACACGGCACCCACAGCCCGGCCCCTGCTTCGACCACGCCATCGCCATGATCGGTGAAGCTGCGAAAATGTCGCCCGATCCGGATTGCAGCGCCGCGCAGGCCAGAATCATCAAACAACAGGTTCGATCCATCGCCGATAACGAGCCATGGAACGCCCGCGCCGCGCAGCGCACTTAGCGTTTGCGCCAGTTCATCGGACGTTCGCGGCTCGATGAGCAGATCGACTGGCCCGCCGATCTGCCAGCGCCCGATCCCGGCAAGCGACGCATCGCGCCGGACGGTCTCACGCGGGAGCGACGCGACGACGGCATCGAGCGTTGCGCGATCATCCTTCATGACCGGCGAAACCGCTTCATGACGCGTTCGGGAATAGCCTTGGTCAGTTGATCGAGGTCGCTGCGGCGGTAACGCACCATTTCCAGAAGCGGAATGCCGGTGACGCGCGAATAGGCGATGACATAGGCAATCGTCGCCAGAATATAGGTCAGGCTCGACGCCATCGCGGCGCCCATCAGCCCATATCCGCCGATCATCCAGTAACCGAGCCCGACATTCAGAACAATCGTTGGCGCAATCACCGCGATCGACACCCACGCCTTGCCGCGCGCGTGAATGTCGGTCTGGAGAATGCGGAACAGCACGAACGCGACAACGCCGGGCAGCAGCAAAACGCAAGCGAGAGCGCTTTCGGTAAAACCGGGGCCATAAACGAACGGGAACAGCCATTGCGCAATCACCGCCAGCGCAATCGCCACGAGCGCGACGGCTGTGACGGCAAGGCGCGCAAAGGTGAGGATCTTGGCCGACATGACTGCGCGATCTTCGGCGCCAACCGCGCGCGAAAACAGCAATGCGCCGACCATTTGCGGCACTTCCCACAGCATTTCGGCGATCGATGCCGCGATGGCATAATGCCCGACGTCCTCGAGTGTGCCAACGCGCGACAGCAAGAGGATCATGATTTTGTAATTGAGCAGCAACGCGAAGGTCGCGACCGCGTAAACCGCCCCTAGCCGCTGGATCGCGCGCACCAGCGGAAAATCGATCCGCGGCCGGATCGGGCCTTCGCGCCGCAGCAGGTGCAACGCATAGCCAAAACCAACCGCGCTTCCCGAAGCGGTCGCCAGCAATGCCCCTTCGACGCCCCAGCCAAAAATCCCGATCGACGTCGCGACAAAAGCGAGCGCGATCATCGGCGGCACCCAAGCCACGCGGCTGAACGACACGATCTTGCCGCGCCCCATCAGCACACCCGAAATATAGGTGATACCAATCCCGAACGGGATGACCGCGACCGCCGCGAGCTGTAGGTGCCAATTGCCTTCGGCCACATTGGCGACATCGAAATATCCGAGCGACAGCAGCACGGCGAGCAACGCGGCGACTGGCAACATGCCCATCAATGCGCCGGTAACGCGCTCGATCGGGAAGGTTTTGCGCCCGACATGATACGCCGTCGACTGGCGCACCCCCAGTTCGGCCAGACTGACCGACAGTGCGGCAGGAACCGAAAGCGCAGCCAGCAACCCGCGGCCTTCGGGGCCGAGCAATCGTGCAATCAGTACGCCTGTGGCAAAAGTGCAGAGCCGATTGACGATCCGGCTGCCACCGACCGTGATGGCATCGGCGGCAAAACTGCGCCGCACGGGCAGCTTATCTTCGCTCATGTGCGGACGGGCCCGGGTCGTGAACGGCCGATCACCGCCCGACTGCGTGATACGCAAATCCAGCAGCTTCGACATCCTCACGCGGATAGATGTTGCGAAGATCGACGAACACTGGCGCGTTGAGCAGCGATTTGATGCGCGGCAAATCGAGCGCGCGGAACGAATCCCATTCGGTGACGATTGCAACCGCATCGGCCCCGTCCATCGCGTCATAGGGATCGCGGCAATACACAACCTTTGGCAGCAACGCTTGTGCCGCATCCATGCCTTCGGGATCGAACGCACGCACGCTGGCACCTGCATCTTCCAGCGTTTGGATGATGGCAATCGCAGGGCTGTCGCGCATATCATCGGTGTTGGGTTTGAAGGTCAGCCCGAGGATCGCGATGGTTTTGCCGCGCACATCGCCGCCGCACGCCGCGATCACCTTGCGGCCCATTGCGCGTTTGCGATTATCGTTGACCGCAACGACCGCCTCGACAATCCGCTGCGGCGCTTCGTAATCCTGCGCGGTCTTGAGCAGTGCCAGCGTATCCTTGGGAAAACAGCTGCCGCCATAGCCTGGCCCTGCATTGAGGAACTTGCCGCCGATCCGGCCATCGAGCCCGATCCCGCGCGCGACATCCTGGACATTGGCACCGACTTTTTCGCACAGATCGGCGATTTCGTTGATGAACGTAATCTTGGTCGCAAGAAACGCGTTGCCTGCATATTTGGTCAGTTCGGCGGCGCGCCTGCTCATTTCGACAATCGGCAATTTGTTGAGCGATAACGGGCGATACACCTGACGCATGACATCGAGTGCGCGCCGGTCATCCCCCCCGATCACGATCCGGTCGGGCCGTTTGAAATCCTCGATCGCGGCCCCTTCGCGCAGGAATTCAGGGTTTGAGACCACGGCGAATTCGGCTTGCGGATTGGCTTCGCCGATGATGCGTTCGACATCGTCGCCAGTCCCGACCGGCACCGTCGATTTGTTGACGATGACGGCATAGCCTTCGAGATACGCCGCGAGTTCTTTGGCCGCTGCATGAACATAACTGAGGTCGGCATGGCCATCGCCGCGCCGCGATGGCGTGCCGACGGCGATGAAGATTGCGTCGGCGCCGGGAATTGCGGTGGCAAGGTCGGTTGAAAAGCTCAAACGGCCTGCTGCTGCGTTTGCGGCGACAAGTGCATCGAGACCGGGTTCGAAAATCGGAATGCGGCCAGCGAGCAACGCATCGATCTTGGCCTGATCCTTGTCGACGCAAATCACGTCATGCCCGAAATCGGCAAAGCAGGCTCCGGAGACAAGGCCGACATAGCCCGAACCGATCATCGTAATGCGCATATTTGAAAATCCTCAGGCTGTAGGGGCCGCAGCGAGCAGGTCGCTGGCAAATTGGCGGATGTGCGGCCCAATGTCTTCGCGGGCGAGCGCGAGCGCGAAATTGGCTTCGATGTAACCGGCCTTCGATCCGCAGTCATAGCGTTTGCCGTCGAAGGTCAACCCGTGAAACGGCTGCTGCCCGATCATCGCGGCCATCGCGTCGGTCAGCTGGATTTCGCCGCCCGCGCCTGCCGCCTGCGTCGCCAATATGTCGAGGATTTCAGGTTGCAGGATGTAGCGACCGGGCAGGATCAGGTTCGACGGCGCGGTGCCCGCAGCAGGCTTTTCAACAAGACCGCGCACTTCGGTCAGCGCTCCATCGCGAACGCCCGGATCGATCACGCCATAGCTGGGCGTATCGGCCATCCGCACTTCGAGCGCGCAGACCAGATTTCCGCCGATCCCCGCATGCGCTGCGACCATCTGCGCCATGCAGCCGGGGCTGCCGACCATGAATTCATCGGGCAGGATGATCGCAAAGGGTTCATCGCCGATCATTTCGCGCGCACACCAGATCGCGTGCCCCAGACCCAGCGGCTCCTGCTGGCGGACGAACAGCGCCTGCCCCGGCGCAAGGCGCGTGCCTTCGAGCGCCGCCAACGGTTTGCCGCGGTCCGCCTGCGTCCGTTCGAGTTCGTAGGCGATGTCGAAATGATCCTCGATCGCGCCCTTGCCGCGCCCAGTCACGAAGATCATCGTTTCAATGCCCGCTTCAAGCGCTTCATCGACGGCGTACTGGATCAGCGGGCGATCGACGATCGGCAGCAATTCCTTAGGCACCGCCTTGGTCGCGGGCAGGAACCGGGTGCCAAGCCCGGCCACAGGAAACACGGCTTTGCGGACGGGCTTCGATGTCACGGTGAGTCTTTCAGTCGGGCAGGGGGTCGCACAGCTTCATACCGGGCGATTGTGCAGTGCGCAACGACCAGCGGTTAACGCGCGTTATCCAACCAGCCCCGTTCGAACTTTGTCTTGACATTACCCGATAGCGAACCTATATGGCACATTCAGAACGAGGAGTGAACCAAATGCCCGATCCCTTCGATAGCTTCGCCGATTCGACCATGTCTCCATCCGAATGGCCGTTTGCGGTGGCCCCGCATGACGTCAACGAACTCGTGACCATACCCAAGGCGCTGTATGTGGGGGTTGCGGGGCACATCGTGCTGCGTGGATCGGCAAGTGCCGCTGACGTCGTGTTTCAGAATGTGCCTGCGGGCAGCATCCTTCCGGTACGCGCACAATTTGTTCGGGCCACAGGCACGACCGCCGCCAATATCGTCGCGCTTGCATGAGGCTGGGATATGGATTCGCGGTCACGATTGCGCGCCGCACTGCATCGACTGCGTTCGCCTTCGCCAATGCCGAAGCCGCTGCATTCATGGCGCGGCAATCGGGGCACACGCTATCGATCGCGCACATTGCCGCGTTCGACAGCTTCATTAGCAGCCTCAAATCGGCGGGGCTGTGGGGGAAATGCGATCAACTGATCTGGCTCAATCCGCGGCTTGCCGATGCGCGGCTCAATGTGACAGGTGTCAGCAACAGCGCGACCTTCACCAACACTCCCGAACCCCAACTGGCCAATCCATCCTATTTCGTCGATGGGCGCGCCGGTGGCGAAAGCATCGGGTTGATGGCATCGGCATCGGGTGTGCAGTTCCAGCAAGACAGCGCATTCTTCGGCGCGTTTCTGATCGAGGGCGAAACCGGGCGATCCTCGACGGTTGCTGCTGACAGCGTATCGCGCAACCTGATTTCGGGGCGCAACGCCACCAACTTTGCGGTGATGCGCGTCAATTCGGCTACGTCGATGACATCGACCGCAGCGGTGGCATCAGGCTATGGCTGGATCGGCGCTTCGCGTGTCGGCGCGGCCGACACCCGGATGTACAAGGGCGGTGCCGAAATCGGATCATCGGCTGCGGCATCGGCGTTGCGCACGGCAAACCCGATCCTGCTTGGATCGGGCAATGGTCAACCGCAGGGGTTTGCGCTCGCATGGCTCGGGGCGGGATTGAACGCGACCGAGGCCAACGCGCTCGAGGCCGCAGTCAACACCTTCATGGCGGCAACAGGGGTGCATTCGCTGCCATCGGTGCGGCAGTCGGTCAGCTATGCGCGCGCGGCGACGATCAAGCTGCCCGATGGGTTGATCCCACCTGCCACACTCAATCGGGGCATGCCCAATACCGGGATTGCGCCAAGGTTAGGTGACGGGCGCTGGCTGCAAGCCGTCGGCCTTGGGACGATGACCGATCAGGCTGGTGTGGCGATCCTCAACACAGGCTTCACGGCAATCGACGCGCAATACAGCTTCGCCGGCTGGGGGCTGGGCGCGGCATCGGCGCAGGGTGTGACGGTCGATACCAATGGCGATGGCATCGTGATCCAAAAGGATACAACCGGCGGCGTCGCGCGGTTGGTGCGGTTCACCATTGCTACCGGCGCGTTTGTTTCGGCCACCGTGCTAACGGGTTTTCCCAGCGGCAACGGGATTGCAGTCGATACCAAGCGCAATCGCCTCATCCTTTCGACGACGGCAGACAACCGCATTCGCTGGCTCGATAAGGCGACACTTCTTGAGGACACCGCAATTCCGCAGATTTCCGTTCCGGCCGACATGCTATTCTACGACGTCATCACCGATACAGTGTGGGCGACCGGTGGAACCAACGGCAGCGACGGCTATGCTAAGGGCTATTCGACCCGAGATTATGGCGGCATGTGGCTGGCGCGCGATCATGTGTTGCAAGGCGCGCTGGCGATAGAGGGCCTGGCGTTTGCTGGGCGCGATGCGACGGCGGGAACAGCAACAATCTGGACCACCGATGACCGGTTTACGCACGGCCAGGGCGATCAGTTCAATTCCAACAACCGATATGATGCGGTGGCGGTATGAGACTGAAAAAGGTCAGCGCCGGTTCACGCAAGACCCACTAACAGAGTCGGGTCGCACCTGAGGAAATCGATCCGTTATGAACCAAGTCCGCGCCTCACGGGATTTTGTTCGTGCCCTGTTTCGGCCAAGAACATTGCATGACCATGACGCACTGGATTGTGATCCTCTTGCTCATTCTTTTTGCCGCGCCGGGGTTGCGGATGATCGGTTCGGCAGTGTTCGACTGGTTCGATTCCCACGACCGCGACGACGATTGATTGCAGCGGCGCTGGCAGTGATCGTCATCGTTGCTCCTGCTTTTGCCAAGCCGATGGTCAGGCTGAAGCCGGGAATGGAGGTCGCAGCGCGCGCGTGCACCGGATATCGCTGCATCGACGCCGGGCCAGAAGCCAATGGGGCGAAAATCGAAAGGATTGACTGGGTTTATGGCCGCGGCGGGCTGCGGTTTCGCGATGCGCACGACATTGTGGTGCGCGATGCCGTGCTGCGGCTGCGCAATCCGCAAACGGGCAGCAATCTGCCCGTCGGGATCGATATCCGCAGCGGATCGCGCATCCGGATCGAGCGCGTCACCGCGAACGGGCACCAGATGGTCGAACAGCCCAAACGCTACACCAATGGCGATGGATTTTCGACCGAACGCCTCGCTTCCGATGTGACCTTCACAGATACGATCGCCAACGACAATTCGGACGGCGGATATGATTTGAAATCGACAGGCACTCGGCTCAGATCCACCAAAGCCGCGCGCAACGGTCGTAATTACCGCTTCTGGGGCCAGGGCAACGGCGAAACGATCTTCAGCGCATCGCCGCGCGGCGCACACATCTGGGCAGGCAAAACCTCGCTTTGGAGCATCGACCGGCTGGTCGCGACTGGCGGCGGCGTGCTGGTGCAGGCCGAGCCCGGAGCGCGGCTGACGATCCGTTCATGCGACCTGCGCGGCTGGAATGGAGACCGGTTGATCGCGGGAGCGACCGCAGGTGTGAAGCTCGGCAAAGGCTGCCGTCCCTGAGACATGATGCCTTGAGGTTAGCGCAACCCAACCCGCTTCCCTGAGCCTGTCGAAGGGCTGCCCTTTCTTGCCGGTGTCGGTGCAAAAAAGGGCAGGCCTTCGTCAAGCTCAGGCAAACGGTGCAGGGTAAGGTCATCGATTGTTAGCGGATTGCACCCCTGTAAACCGCAAGCGTATCGGCAGCGATGGTCGGCCAATCGAACGCGCGGCCGGCATCGGTTCCTGCGGTTGCGAAACGCGACAGATCGCCGCCCAGCGCAGCTGCCCAGACATCGGCATTGCCAACGGCCAGATAATGGGCGGCA
>JANOQL010000301.1:0-8323 GCA_031414835.1 Sphingomonadales bacterium
CCCCATGCTGCGCTTGCGACGACCAGCGCGCCGACGGCTTGATGCAAAACCGCCAGCCAGATCGCCACACCGCTCATCACTGTCGCAATGCCGAGCAGGATCTGCACCCCGAAAGCCGAATGGATCGCGATCGAGGCGTTGCGGTTGCCTGCGCCTTTGGCCATCCGCCCGAGCAGAACCAGCGCCGCCACAGCGACAAACGCCCACCAGCGGTGCAGGAAATTGAGCAGATAGGGATCGTGCGTCAGCGCATAGCCCATCCCCAGCGCCCAATTGACCTGTTCGCCAGGGAAGAAGCTGCTGCGATCGTCCATCAGCGGCCAGTGCGTTGTGATGTGCCCTGCATTGAGCCCTGCCACCCACGCACCAAGCAACAGCTGGATCGCCAGAACCAACAGGATCGATGCCGCAACAGGCGTCAGCCGCGCAGGCTTTGCCGCCCGGTCACGCGCCAATGCTTTCAAATCAAGTGCTGTCCAGACGAGTCCGCCCAGAATGAACAACGCAGTCAACAGATGCGTGGCGAGCCGGAAATGGCTGACATCGGTGCGTTCGGACAGCCCCGATACCACCATCCACCAGCCAACCGCGCCTTGCAATCCACCGAGCGCCAGCAATGCAACCAGTCGCGGCATATATCCGCTCGGAACGGCGCGCTTGATGACGAACCACGCCAGCGGCAGTGCGAACGCCAGCCCGATCACGCGCCCGAGCAACCGGTGCACCCACTCCCAGAAATAGATAAATTTGAAATCGGCAAGGCTCATCCCTGCGTTGACAAGCAGATATTCAGGCGTGGCGCGGTATTTGGCAAACTCGGCAAGCCATTGGCTATCATTCAGCGGCGGCAGCGCGCCGGTGATCGGTTTCCATTCGGTGATCGACAGCCCCGATTCGGTCAGCCGCGTGATCCCGCCGACAATGACCATCGCAAACACCAGCCCGGCAACGGCAAGCAGCCAATTGGCAATCGCGTTGGGGCGTGTCTGCGGCATGTTCGCCCATATGTGACGGGAAAGGCGCGAGTTCAAGCTGGTGGGCTGAATATGCAACACTGCAGATTTCGTGGCGACAGGCCCGCCAGACACCATCGCAAATGTAATGTTGTAACGCGCATCATGTTATGCCATACCATCGGGCAAATAGCAGGAATCACGCGTGTCTCTCACCGCTACGTCACATGACCGGTTCGATCGTTGGGCCATTGGCCTTTCAGGGCTGTGCCTTGCGCACTGCCTGCTGACTGCTGTTGTGGTCACGCTGGTGGCATCGGCGGGCGGGGTCTTGCTTCACCATGCGTTTCACGAAGTGGGGCTGACGCTGGCGATCGGGCTTGGCGCGATCGGGCTGGGGCGCGGCGTGTTGCAGCATGGCTATGCGATGCCGGCGTGGGTCGGATCGTTCGGGCTTGGCATCATGGCTGGCGCGCTGACGATGCCACATAGCGGGATGGAGATCGTCTATTCGATTCTCGGGGTTCTCGTCGTTGCCCTCGGGCATGACCTCAACCGCCGCGCTTACGCCTGAAATCTAGCGCCTGAACTTCGGCGCCTGAGCCTTGCGCACAGCCAGTGTCGGGCCTAGCTTTGGGTCATGGCCAAACACGCACACACGCATCACCACGGCACCGAACTTGCCGAAGCCGCGCGGATGGCGCTGCTCAAATCGGGCGAACAATGGACCGAGATGCGCGCGCAGATTTTTTCCGCGCTCGCCGAAACGGGGAAGCCTTCATCGGCCTATGACATAGCCGATGCCGTTTCGCGCAACCGCGGGCGCCGCGTTGCGCCTAACAGCGTGTATCGGATACTCGATCTGTTCGTGGCCAAAAACCTTGCGCTCCGCGTCGAAAGCGCGAACGCTTATATGGCCAATGCACATCCCGACTGCATCCATGATTGCATCTTCCTTGTGTGCGATAGTTGCGGTGACACCCAGCATATCGACGATGACAGCATCGCCAGCGGCGTGCGCAGTGTGGCGGAAAAATCGGGGTTTACTGCTGTCCGCCCGGTCATCGAAGTGCGCGGCACCTGCGCCACCTGCCACTGACGGCTATCGTTTTTCTCGCGACAACCGGCTCATCAAAATCGCAGCGCGCTTGGCTTGGCGCTTGATGCTCAGCAGATCGGCGGTTTCTCCCGGGGCATGATCGCCGCGACTGACGACGCCAAGGCCTGCGAGCCCTGCCACATCCTTGGCAACGAACGAGATGTCTCCTGCACCGCGCTTCAGAGGGTCGAGCGGTGGCTGTTCGGGCAGTCCGAGATCTCGATTGACGGCGTTGAGCGCGGCCAGGATCGCAGCATTGCCCGGCGTCGGCGCCATCGCCGGATAGCCGCCGGGATCGAAGCTGATTTCGGCGGTGGTCAATGGGGCGTGGCGGGCAACGATGGCGGTCATCTTTGCCTTCACCCGTTCGGTTTGATCATCGGACAGCGTACGGAAATCGCCGCGTGCAATCGCGATTGAAGGGATGATGTTGGTCTTTCCCTTCGCGCTCGCCCGCACCCCGTCAGCGTCGAATGCAGCCTCTTGTCCGCCCGCGATCAGCCCGACATTGAAGGTCAGATTGGTTTCGGGAAGTTCGGTGCGGAACGCCGCGACGATCCGCGCCAGCTCGTTGATTGCGCCATCGCCAACCGCTGCCGAAAAAATGCCGGAACTGTGTCCGCCCTTGGCGGTCGCGGTCAGCCGCCAGCTGTTCGATGACCGGCGCGCAACCGATCCCATGTCGCGTCCATTTTCGGTCACCAGTCCTTCGAAATCGAGCGCGATGTCGGATCGTTTGCCTGCCGCGATCAGATCGGCACGCGCGACGTCGATCGGATCGCCTGCATCCTCTTCATCGCCGGTCATGTGGATTTCGATATTGGCGCCGTCGAGCGTACCTGCGGCTTTCATTGCGCGCAACGCCGCAACGATGACGACCATGCCGCCCTTATCGTCTCCGGCTCCCGGGCCTTCGGCTTCATCGATGCCGTCGGCTGTGCGGCGGACAAAGCGCTGAAACGGCGAGTCGGCTTCGAACACGGTATCGAGATGCGCGATCAGCAGCAGCCGCCTGGTCGTTGATTTGCCTTTGCGCGTGGCGATCAAATGGCCCGCACGTTTTGCGTCCACCTGTGGCACCCATTGCACCGCAAACCCTAGTGGCTCGAGCTCGGCACGCATCATTTTTCCGACGGCTTCGACACCTGTAAAATTCAGCGTTCCCGAATTCTGGTTGACGAGGCGTTCGAGCAAACCGACCGAGCGTTCATATTCGGCATCGACGGTTGCGGCCATCGTGCGTTCGGCAGGTGTTTGCTGCGCCACGACCGGAGACGCGGCGAACATCAGCAGCAGGGCAGCAGCAAGGCGCATCGGTTGTATCTCCCGTTTACAGGGTGCGTGGCCGATGCTTTGGCAATTGGCAAGATGCGCTGAAGGGAACCTTATCGCGTCACCAGCCGTTGTTGGGCACGTCATAAAGCAGAACGAGGGCCAATTCATGAAGACCAAATTTTTCATCAGCGCGGCATTGCTGGCAATCACGCCGACAATCGCACAGGCGCAGACCAAGTGCGAAAGCCACAAATCGGGCCGGATCGCAGGCACCGTCATCGGGGCTGGCGTTGGCGCGGTTGCTGGCGGTGTGATCGCAGGCCGCAATGACAATACCGAAGGCGCGATCATCGGCGGCATTATCGGCGCCATCGCTGGCAACCAGATCGCCAAGCCCGAAAATGACTGCCGCCGTGCGTACGGCTGGTATGACAAGGATGGTCGCTGGAATGCGAGCGGGGTTTCGGATCGCGATGCCCGCGGCTATTTCGATCGCAACGGCGATTGGGTCGAAGGTCGTCCGCGCGGCTATTATGAAAACGGCCAGTGGGTGTCGGTTAGCGACGAAGGCTATATGGACGGCGAATATTATGTGCCCGCCAACACCTATGGCTATTATGATCGCAACGGCCAGTGGGTGCAGGGTGCATCTGCCGGTCGCTGGGAAAACGGGCGCTGGGTCGCAGGTCCGGCACGCGGATATTATGATAATCGTGGCCGCTGGATCGCCGGGAATCCCCCGTATAATTCGACCAGCACAACCTGGTCGAACCAGCAGCAACCTGGCTATTACGACGATCGTGGACGCTGGGTCGCAGGGCAGACCTATGGCTATTACGATAGCCGCGGTCGCTGGGTTTCAACTCGTCAGAACAATTCGAATGGTGGCGGCTATGCCGGAAATGGCAACGCCAATGATAATGGCTATGGCAGCTGGGCGAGCGGAAATATCGACACGCGCATCCAGTTGCTTCGCCAGTGGGTCAACCAGGATCGTGTCGGACTTTCACGGCCCGAAACCAATTGGGCGCGACGTGAAATCAACGCGATCGAATCACAGCACCGCATGTTCGAACGCAGCGGTGGCCGCCTGACCGTCCGTGAAGAAGCGCAGCTTGAGCGTCGTCTCGAAACGCTGTCGCGGCGCATCGATCGCGCCAGGATCGCTTCACGCTAATCGCTTCACGCTGATCGGGATGGGTGCGGCCGCTTGGGGTGGCCGCACCTTTCTCGACTCAAGACGCAGCGTTACAGCGCCTTGCCCATCTTGAGCAGTGGCACCTTGATGCCGTCAATATCGGCATAAACCATCTCATCGACCGGCATGTAGCCGACGCGTTCGTAGAGCGGGATGCCTGCCGCTGTCGCCATCAATTCGACGCGCCCGAAACCGGCATCGCGTGCAAGGCCTTCGCAGATGGTGATGACTTCGCGCCCGATGCCGCGTCGGGCATGATCGGGATCGGTATACATTGCCCGGATTTTGGCCGCATCGGTGGCAGGATCGAGTTTTGCAGGTTCGCGCGTCACGATGCTGTCATCGCCGCCGAACAGGGTCGCGCGGAAGCTCCAGCCGCCACAGCCGACGAGCTGCCCGGCGTCTTCGAGCATGATGTAGGTGCCGTCTTTCACCAGCTGGGTATCGAGCCCCATCACCTTGTGGCTCGCAACGATTTGCGCCGGATCGAGGAAGCCGCTTTGCAGTTCGGCAATCGCGCGCTCCATCAGCGCGTGGAGTGCGGGCAGATCGTCGAGGCTGGCGATGCGGTGGGTGAAAATGGTCATATGCGCGTTCGCCACAAACAAAAAGGGGAGGGAAGCGTGAGCTTCCCTCCCCCTTGTGAGTCAGATATGACGAACGATCAATACTTCACGCGAACGCGGGCGTAGTAGAAGCCGCCGTTGATCCCGAACGGACCGCCCGAACGCGGGTAAATCTGCCCGTCGTTGAGCGCGTTGGTGCTGGCAAAGATCGGGTTGGCAACCGATGCCTTGATCCGGTCCGGATAGGTGTTGAAGATGTTGTTGGCACCGATCGTCAGCGTGTAATGTTCGGCGAGCGTGTAGCTCAGATCGAGATCGGCAGTTGCCTTGCCCGAAAAACGCTGGCCCGGATACTCAAGCTGGTTTGCCCATGAGCCGAAATAATTGCCGCGCGCATTGACCGAGAAATCGCCGATTTCATAGCCTGCCGATGCCACGATGCGATGCTTTGGTGGCAGGTTCGAAATGTTGAACCGCTGGTCTGCACTGATCACCGATGGATCGAACTTGGTCACCTTGCTCTTGTTGTAGTTATACGCAAACGTCAGGCTGAGCGGGTTGGCAAGGAGATCGGTCCGATAGCTGGCGATGAAATCGAGGCCCTCGGTCTTGGTGTTGAAGCCGTTGGTGAAGTAGTTCACGTCACCCCCGACCCCGACCACCGAAAGCGCTGGCAATGCCACCAGATCGGCTGCGGTCACGTTGAACGTCTGTGAAATCCCGATGCGGTTGCGCACACGGATCGAATAGCCGTCGATCGTGATCGTCAGCGCCGGGGCTGGCTTGAGGACGATGCCCGCGCCGAAGTTGGTCGAGCGTTCGGGATCGAGCGAGGTGGCCCCATAGAACTGCGAGATCGCACTCGTCGTTGGATAGGTGCCCGTTTGCACCGCATCGCCGTTGCGGAAGTTGGTCGTGACGATCTGGGTGTTGTTCTGACCCGGCGATGGCGCGTGGAAGCCGGTGCCGACCGTTGCGCGCAGCGATACCGAATCGGTGACGCGATACAATGCGTTAAGCTTGCCGACGACGGCGCTGCCGAAGGTGCTGTAATCTTCATAGCGTGCCGCAAGGCCCATCGTCAGTGCGTCGGTGATATCGGCTTCGGCGCCGACATAGATGCCATAATTGGTCTGGTCAGCCGATCCGCCGAATGCCGGGCTGACGCCGCCGTAACCGCTGGCCGCAGGAGACTGGTTTGCCGTGATCGGCGCGCCAGTTCCATCGAGCGCGCGGGTGAATACACCCGGTGCGGTCTGGTTATACAGCGGCTGCGACGCAAACGGCCCAGCGCCATAGGATTGGAGATCGCCGACGGTCTTCTGATATTTCTCGCGGCGATATTCGGCCCCACCCGACAGCGTGATCGGGCTCGCGAACCCAACCTCGACCGGATAAGTGAAATCGGCATTGAGGTTCTGTTCGATCTGGATCAGCTTGCCGAATTCGAAGCTCGTCTGGCTTTGCGGACCGAACGATGGTGACAGCGAACCCGTCATCGACAGATCGAGCGAGTTGCGCGCGAAGGTTGCCGATAGATCATAGGTGAAATCGGTGTCGGTCTTTCCCTTGAACCCGACCGTGCCATACGACTGATCGACTTCGCCGATGAAGCGCGGGGTGAAACCGCCCGGATAGATCGACGTGAAGCTGAAGGTGTTGGTGTTGTTGACAAAGCCGCCTGCAGGGCAGGTTGGGTTGCCAGTAGGGCATGGTGTCAGGAAAATCGGTGCAAACGAACCGTTGCGCCCGCGCGTCACGCTTTGTGGCGTGCCGCTGCCATCGTTGATCACAAGGCCCGATTGCGAAATCGGCAGGCGATAGTTGAAGCTCTGATTGGCCTTGCTGTTCGCCAGATTGCCGGTGAAATAAATCTGGCTGTTATCGCCAACATCGACAGCGGCGTTGACGAAGATTTTGTAGCCATCGACAGGTGACGAACCCCAGATCTGCGCAGGCAAGCCCTTGGTGAAATTGGGGACGCTGTTGGCGACGGACGGGTTGGCTGCGATCAGCGACAATGCGCTGGCGCGCGTGGCGCCACGGCTGGTGCCTTTTTCGTCGAAATATTCGCCCGAGATGTTGATGAAGCCGCGATCGCCAAGCTTGATGCCGGCATTGCCCGATACGATCAGCCGTTCGCCATCGCCGCGATAGGTTTCGCCGTACAGCGCTTGCAATTCGACACCTTCATCGTCGCGGATCTGGTAGTTGATCACGCCGCCGATGGCATCCGAACCATATTGTGCGGTCGCGCCATCACGCAGAATCTGGAGGTTCTTGATCGCGATCGACGGAATGTTGCCGATGTCGGCACCTTGCGAACCGAACGACAAGGCGGTGTCGGCACCTGTATAGACCTGGACGAGGGCAGAGCGGTTGTAACGCTTGCCGTTGATCATGACGAGGATCTGATCGGCCCCAAGACCGCGCAGCGATGGCGCGCGCACAAAGGTCGATGCGTCTGAAATCGTATTCTGCGGCACAAAGAACGATGGCACGAGGTTGCGCAGCGTATCGAGCAGGTTTGCCGCTGGCTGGGTGCCAAGCTCGGTTGCGCCGATGACGTCGATAGGCGAGGCGGAATCGGTGACCGAACGATCGGTCCGCCGCGTGCCGATGACGATGATTTCTTCAGGCGCAGCGGCCTCTTCGGCAGTGTCTTGTGCCATGGCGGGCGCTGCAAACAGCGCGGTTGCGGCCACGCTGCACGTCAGCGCGGTCTTCATGAGTGTAATGGTGTGCGATCGCATATCGATAAATCCCCGCATGATGTTTTCCGGCGCGCAAAACGTCGGAAGCGGGTGATTGCATATTCAATATGCTGTTTCTCCGACCCGTTCCGCAATTTTATTGCGCTAGTGCGTCAATAACGCGCTTTGTCATGAAAGCGACATAGTTCCGCATGGTGCAGTGCGGCATCAAACGATTTCCGAAAGAGTGTGATAGAAACGCCACAGATCGGCAGTGCTGGGCGTGGATCGCTTTGAATCAGGCTTCGGGCAAAACAAAAGGCCCGCGAGCACCAGCTCGCGGGCCATTTGTTTTACGTCCGTCGTGCCGGGTACATGCTGTAATACATGTCGAACTCAACAGGCGATGGCGTCATTTCCCAACGCGCGACATCGTGCATTTTCCGCTCGATATAGCTGTCGATCTGATCCTTCGAAAACACATCGCCTTTCAGCAGATAGGCGTGGTCAGCCTCAAGGCTTTCGAGCGCTTCACGCAA
>JANOQL010000302.1:0-7438 GCA_031414835.1 Sphingomonadales bacterium
CCGCATCAAAACAATGGCTCCGAACAACAGCGTAAATCCCACCACCGTCAACCCCAGCGGCCACAAAAGTTCAGGCGCAATCGACGAGCCTTTGATGGTGATTGACGGCCCTTGGTGCAGTGATTTCCACCACACCACCGACCGGTTGATAATCGGGATATTGATCGCACCAACGATGCCGAAAATCGCGGTCGCACGGCTGACGGTCGTGCGTTCGTCGCTGGCATCGGCAAGTGCGATGTAGCCGAAATAAAGGAACAGCAGGACAAGCATCGACGTCATCCGCCCATCCCATTCCCACCACGTTCCCCAAGTCGGGCGGCCCCAGATCGAACCTGTTGCAAGGCAAATCGCCGTGAACAATGCCCCCGGCCACGCGATGGCCCTGCCCGCTGCGCCCGCCAACGGATGCCGCCAGACGATTTGCATGACTGACGCAATCGCTATGCCCGTCCACCCGCCCATGCCGAGCCATGCAGCAGGCACGTGGACATAAAGAATGCGGACACTTTCGCCCTGAAGATAGTCAGCCGGCGTGTAGAACAGCCCCGCTGCTGCCCCTGCGAGAACCATTGCTGCGCCAAGCCAAAAGAGCACCGGCGTCAAAGGACGCGCGATCTTCAGGAACCGGGCAGGATTCGCGTAAGCGTGCATGTTGCGATGCCTCTAGCGAACCCGTGTGCGCGCGTGAAGCCAGATTTACCTATCACTTGAGCTTAAAGCCGCTGACCGCCTGCCAACGCCTGTCTATTTGTTCCCAATCCAGATTGCGGAAATACGCATCGACATATTTTGCGGCCCCTGCACCGTAATCGAGCGCGAAAGCATGTTCGTACATATCGAGGGCGATGATCGGCACACTCCCGGCGGGCTGGTGCATGTGGTCGGATCCCCAGAACGTGCCGAGCGTGCCGTCAACCACACTCCACGCAAGCACCGCCCAGCCCGACCCCCCAGCCAGCGCCATTGCCGTCCTCCGAAACTCGGCTTCCCACGTTTCGGCACTGCCCCAACGCGCAGCAATTGCGGCTTTGATCCCTCCGTTCACTACGCCATTGCCACCGAGAACATTGAAATAGGCCTCATGAAGAATGACCGATCCCGTCCGGTTCAGATGTTCGCGCTTGAGCCCGCCATACACAACCGGCGGCATATCCTTGTCAGCCATGGCAGATGCCAACCGCGTTTCGATCATTCCAAGTGTTTTGACCGATCCTAAGTAATTATTGTCGTAGTGAGATCGGATCAGCCTTTCAGATAGGCCAATCAGCTTGGCAGGATCGAACCGCAGCGCGGCCGGTGTTCGTCCACTGGCAACGCCCGGCGCTGTCGGCATCACCGCCGCAGTCGCTGCATTTGCCAGGCCAACTGCAACAGCCAAACCGCCTAATGCACCGCGTCGTGTAGCCATTATCATGTCAATCTCCCAGCCCGATGAAGCGCAGAACCAAACCGCAGAACGCTGCCACGACGAGCACGCGCAGCACAGGCCATTGCAACCGGAACAACAATATTGCCGATAGCATCGCCAGCCCAGCGGCGCGCCCATCAAAACTTGCAAAGTCAGGAAAATAGAGCCGGATCGGCCCAGTGCGAAGCTCCCCAACCCGCGCAAACAAAACATGGAGCGCGAACCACACAGTCAGATTGGCGATGACGCCGACCACGCTCGCGGTAATGGCGGCCAATGCGCCTTTCAGCCGCGGCATTGCCTGCATCCGGTCAATCCATGGCGCGAAGGTGAATATCCACAAAAAGCACGGCGCAAACGTGACCCATGTGGTCAGCCCCGCCCCAATCAGCCCGGCGACGATCGGCGTGAACGGTTCAGGTGCGCGATACGCGGCGAGGAAGCCGACAAATTGCGTCACGAGAATCAGCGGTCCCGGCGTGGTTTCCGCCAGCCCCAGACCATCGGCCATCTCAGGCGCAGTCAGCCACCCGAACTGCTGCACCGCCTCCTGCGCCATATACGCCAGAACCGCATAGGCGCCCCCGAACGTCACTGCTGCGAGCTGTGAGAAGAACAGGCCGATGTCCCAGAACACATGGTCACGACCGAAAACAACAAAGACCAGTGCAAGCGGAGCAATCCAGACGAGACCCCATATGGCCGCCATTGCGACACTGGCCTGCCAACGCGGCCGCGGCCCTGTTTGCGTTGCGCCCGGCTTGATCGCCAGCCATTGAGGGCGGATTGCGGCAATGACGAATCCGATCGCGCCTGCGCCAAGCACCACGAGCGGGAATGGCAAATCGAGGAAAAACAGTCCGGCAAAGGCAATCACAGCCAAAATCTTGCGAACCGGCCCGCCCAGTGCCCGCCCGCCGATGCGAATCAGCGCTTGGATGACGATCGCCAATACCGCCGCCTTGATCCCGAGAAAAATCGCGGCAAACCAGTCAAGCTGCGCCGCCAGAGCATAGAGCATGGAAAGTGCGACGATCACGAGCGCACCGGGAATGATGAACAACAGTCCCGCTGCCAATCCGCCTTTCAATCCGTGTAATCGCCAACCGATCCATGTTGCCAGCTGTTGCGCCTCAGGGCCGGGAAGCAAATGACAGAAATTGAGCGCGTGGAGAAAATCATCCTCTTCGATCCACCGCAGATCATCGACAAGCGTCCGGTGCATCAAGGCGATCTGGCCAGCCGGCCCCCCGAAGCTGGTGAGGCCGATCCGCGCAAAACTTGAGGTCATCTCTAGAAAACTGGGCTTGGGCGACATCTCAATACCTCCGAGTCCCGCAGCGGCGGGTTCGATGAGGCAACGCTTGAGGCCAATCGCCTTGATCGGGAGGCTGCTTTGCCCCGATAAACCGCAAATTAGCTTTGGCTTGAGAAAAATCAACTCACCGCTGCGGCTTGGCGGTTCATCGCAAAGCAGTATCAAACAACGATATTTGTCTATTGTCTATCGATTTAATAGGAATAAGAATATTGCTACCGGCGCGGCCTGCCCTCCCCTGATTGCCGCGCCGGACCAGACGAAGGCGAAATGAAGGCCAGATGAAGGCCAGATGAAGGAGTGCGTCACATGCCAGACGATGCCGAAAACCAAAAACACGCCGGATCGGTTGCCGAGGACGTTCTTGACTCGGTCAAAGCTGCACTTTCACAGATGCGGTTCGGTGCGATCCACCTCACCATTCACGACAGCCGCGTTGTCCGGCTCGACGTCACCGAGCGGCAACGCTTTCCACTGTGATCAAACTTGCCCCTCCCGAGGCATTGCCTGCAACCCGACCTGACGACCGGAGGTTTGCTTTTCAAGCGGGGTTCGAAACGGGCGCGCCAAACGAATGCTTGGGCGCGGAAAACAATGCGATGGCTTGTATGAACATTTTGTCATGCTAGCCCATCGTCGGGGGATAAGGGGATACGCGTTTTGGACGTGCTGACAGTCGAAAATTTCAATGCGATTCTCCCGTTCATAGCGATCGGGTTTGTGGCGCAGCTTATCGATGGTTCGCTTGGCATGGCATTCGGCGTCATCACCAACACATTGCTCGTCAGTGTGATCGGCGTTGCGCCGGCGCGCGCTTCGGCGAGCGTTCACCTTGTCGAGACATTCACCACTGCTGCATCGGCGATAAGCCACATCATCCACAAGAATGTGGATTGGAAACTGTTTTCACGGCTTGTCATACCCGGAATGATCGGGGGGATCACAGGGGCGTACGTCCTGTCGAACATCGACGCCAAAGTCGCGCGTCCTTTCGTCATGATCTACCTCACCGCGATCGGATTTTACCTCCTTTGGCGTTGGTGGTCGGCCGATCACGGTCGCGCACCAAAGCCTGCCCGTTACGTTGAGCCGCTGGGCTTGATCGGCGGGTTCCTGGATGCAGCCGGTGGTGGCGGTTGGGGCCCGGTCGTCACTTCGAATCTGCTTGTTCAAGGTACCGAGCCGCGCACCACGATTGGCACCGTCAACACCGCTGAGTTCTTTTTGACGATAACGATCTCGGCCACATTTATTCTGACGATCGGCATTGAGGCATTTTCGATTGCAGCTGTCGGCCTCATCATTGGCGGCTTGGTTGCTGCGCCTCTGGGCGCCATCCTGGTAAAGCGCATTTCATCGCAACGGCTATTGCTGCTCGTCGGCAGCGTGCTGACTGCCACCAGCCTGTTCAGCCTCTGGAAGGCGATGAGCTAGCCTCTGCCGATCAGCGATCGTGCCATCGTATCGGCAACCTGATCGGCGGGCAATGCGCTCGCATCGCTTTCGTCCCAGATGGCGTTGAGCCTGCCCGGAATTTCGGCGATCTTGGTTTCAACTGCACTGGCGTCGGCATCTTCGAGATACTGCAGTCCCACATTGATAATTCCGCCTGCGTTGATCACATAATCGGGAGCGTAAAGGATGCCACGATCGCGCAGCATTGCCCCATGTTCGGGGCGCGCAAGCTGGTTGTTGGCCCCGCCTGCTATGGCTTTGACACGGAGCGACGGAATAGACTGTTCAGTCAGGATCGCACCAAGCGCACACGGGCTGAAAATATCGGCTTCGATCCGCAAAATCCCGTCGGCTGGAACATGCGTGGCGCCAAGCTCGACGGCGAGCCGAGCCGCCTTTGCGTCATCGGCGTCGGCAATTGTCAGCCTCGCGCCGTCCGATGCCAGCATTCGGGCGACGCCGCTGCCGACGCTGCCGATCCCTTGAATGGCAATGTGAACGCCATCGACTGAGTCGGCGGCTAATGCCCGCTTCGCCGCTGCCACGATCCCGAGGTAAATTCCGAACGCTGTGGACGGGCCGGGATCTCCGCCTGCACCACCTGCGCGCGGTGGCAAACCCGATACATGTCGCGTCACGGCACCGATCGCGATCATATCGTTGGCCGACATTCCAACGTCCTGCGCCGTAACGTATCGACCGCCCAGAGAATCGACCGATTGCGCGAAACTTCTCAGCATCTCAGCTGATTTTGATCCATCAGCATCGGCCAGAATAACACCTTTGCCGCCGCCCATCGCAAGACCGGCCATGGCATTTTTGTAGCTCATGCCGCGAGACAACCGCAGGACATCGGTAACCGCAGCGTCAGACTGCGCATAGTGCCGGAACCGAACACCTCCGCCAGCAGGACCGCGTAGCGTCGAGTGAACAGCAATAATTGCCGTGAGCCCGGTTGCCGGATCACGGAACAAGTGAACACTTTCGTGATCGTCAAAGTCAGGAAGATCCCAGACCGCAGCCATTGCCAACCTCTGATTTTTTGGAAGTTCGTTGCCGATAGGCGCAACGCAAATACGCGGCAAGCCAGTGGGCGCTAGAAAAAGATGGGGCGATCGAGGGGATCCGAACCCCCGGCCTCCGGTACCACAAACCGGCGCTCTAACCAACTGAGCTACGACCGCCATACATCCTTGAACGAGCGGCTCCATACGTTTCGCGCGCCTGCCACGTCAAGCAAGGATCGGTGCTAACGCATTGCCAGGCCAGGGCGACGATCGTGGGTGATTGGCTTCAAAACACCCGGAACAGGGGCCGCCACTTGTTTAACCCGTGCGATTGCCGGATCGATTTCGCGATCGAATTTGATCCCCATCCGCGACTCTGTCGACCATGCGACATAGCCTGATATTTTTCCGATATTGCGAACATCCACTTGGACCAACGTGCCCTTGGCCGTGATAACTGTAAAATCGACCATCATTCCGCCAGCAGAGATGTTGCGCACTCTCACGTCATTCCGGAGGTCTTCACCTTCGAAACACAAGGTCGCCCCAAGAAATATGCTATTCCGCGGCTTGTCACGCTGAATGGCAGGTTCGGGGGAATCGATGGGGTGCGACGCTAAATCCATAACGTGCGAACTAGCAGGGAAGTGTTTGAAAAGGTTTAACCCACCGTGACGGTCGAGAATTTATTCGTCGCGCGAAATCTTCTCATTCCGCTCGTGCCGTTCCTGGGCTTCAACTGTCATTGTGGCAATCGGGCGTGCTTCAAGCCTCGCCAGAGCAATCGGCTCCCCGGTGACTTCGCAATATCCGTACTCGCCTTCATCGATTCGGCGCACGGCAGCATCGATCTTTGCAACCAATTTGCGCTGCCGATCGCGGGTGCGCAGCTCAAGCGACCAGTCAGTTTCGCTCGATGCCCTGTCGGTTACATCGGGTTCGCGAAGCGATTCGTTCTGGAGCGTCACCAGCGTGTCCGCCGATTCGCGGAGGATCGCGTCTTTCCAGGCCAGCAATTTGTTGCGAAAATACTCGAGTTGCTTGGCACTCATGAAAACTTCGGAATCGTCAGGGCGATAGCCCCCGCCGCTTGGTGGCGGACCATCGACTGGATCGAGCGATTTGCTGTCCTGATCAGCCTTACCGAGAACTACTGTCATCGCCATCGTCCTGTTTGAAGCCGCACACCGCCGCCAAAACTAGCCGCGGGCGCGCCTATACGGCGGCGATATTGCCCGCACAAGCGGCGTCAACGCTTTGGGCAAATGCGCAAGAATTGAGCATTGCAGTCAAAAAAGCCCCCAAATGATACATTAACCATATTGCTGATCGGCAAGGCTTGGTGAATCGGTGACAACACGCGATAATAAGGGTTAACCGGGTTGCAGCCATAACGCACATCTGCGCTTTTGGCCGTTACCGGGTAACCGCGAATGGGAGTTTTCCACTCGTTGGGCCTTGGAGTGTTTAAGGCGGGAATACGATTATGTCGGTTCGAATGGCTCTTGCAAAACTATGCGCTTGCGCATGCGGTGGCGCAGTTATTGGTGGCGGTGCGATGCAGGCAACAAGCCAGCCCGCGGCAAAAGCGCATTATTCCAAGGCAAAGATTCACAAGAAAAAGGTGGTGCGGAAGCGTTATGCGGCCCGCCCACACACACGCCGCGTCGTGAAACGCATCCGGCGAACGGTGACGACCACAACCACCGCATCATGTGCGCCTGCAACGATCACCATGGCGTCACGCGGCATGGGGCCGCTTCCATTGCCTGCCATTCCTTACCCTTCCGAAGGTCCGATCCTTGGCGGTGGCGGTGGAGGTCTGCCGGTGATTGTCGGTGGATCAGGCGGCTTCGGCGGGTTCGGCGGCGGATTTTTCGGTGGCGGGTTCGGCGGTGGCGGCGGGAGCGGCGGTGGCAGCATCGTGGTATCATCGACCAGCAGCGGTGGATCCACATCATCGTCGGGCGGATCGACATCGGGTGGTTCGACTTCGTCGGGCGGTTCGGGCGGCTCATCGACATCGACCGGCGGTCTTTCGAGCACGTCCGGAGGATCGAGCACATCGACAGGCGGCGTCAGCAGCACTTCGGGTGGCGTTTCGAGCACATCATCGACAGGCGGATCATCGACCTCGACAGGCGGCGTCAGCAGCACCTCGAGTTCTTCAGGTGACGTCAGCTCGTCCTCAGGCAATGTGAGTTCGACATCGAGTTCGTCGAGCTTTGGCGGCACATCGTCATCGAC
>JANOQL010000303.1:0-1986 GCA_031414835.1 Sphingomonadales bacterium
TTCGCATCGGATCGCGATCGCGTCGAACATCTGTTCGGGCGCTACGAAGCGCTGGTCAATCCACTCGAACGCGAAGCCGCCAAACAAAACCGCCGCGTGGCGCGCAAGGTGGCGCGCAGCGTTGCGGGGCGGCAAGAAGACCCCTCCGACCCGCTGCGCGGCCCACCTCCCCTTCTTGAAGGGGAGGTGGCGCGCCGTAGCGCAACGAAGGCGTGACGGAGGGTTTTTTTACTTCACCCGCGCCGCCTTGGCCGCCCCTGCCGCAAACTCCGCGCCGAAAAAGCTGTCGGCAAACCAGCGCGGTGCTGCTGGTGCATTGGCGATCTCAGTGGCGATCAGCGTGTTGAGCGTGGCGAACTTCGCAGCGGCGTTCCAGTCGATCGGGCGCGCGAGATCGTCGGTCACGCGGTGGTAATGCGTTTTGAGGAATTCGGCAAACTGCACGTCGCCGCCATTCTGGAAACCGGTCATCAGGAAAATCGATGGCACGCCCTGCTGGACAAAGCGATAATGATCCGAGCGCGTGAACAGACCTTCTGCGGGCAGCGGATCGGGCGACAGCGCAACACCGAGCTTCGTGCCTGCCGCCGCAACCGCACTCCCCATCGTCGAATGTTCGGCCCCGAACGCGACCACATCCTTGAAGTCATACAGCAGCACCGGCATGTCGAGATTGACGACGGCCACCACGCGGCCATCGACGACAGGATGCCGCGCGAGATAATCGGCCCCGATCAGCCCTTTTTCCTCCGCCGTAACCGCCGCGAACAGGATCGAGCGTTTGGGCCGGTCGGGCGACGCAGCGAGTGCCTTGGCGGCTTCGATCAGCGCGGAGGTGCCTGAGGCATTGTCCATCGCGCCGTTGAAGATCTTGTCGCCATCCTTCTTCTCGTCGGTGCCGATATGGTCGAGATGCGCCATCAACAGGACCTATTCCTTCGCCAGCACAGGGTCCGATCCGGGCAGCATCGCGACGACATTGGGGCTGGTGAGCGTTCCGCCGGTCGTCGTCCGGTCGAGGCTCACGCTTGGCGAAAGCGCAAATCCCTTGGGCCGCCCGCCGGTCTTGTCGGCCTCGGCAAGGATGGTCGTCAGCGACACCTTGGCGCCTGCAAACAGCGCGGCAGCCGCCTTGTCATGCAACGTCACGCCAAACTGGATGCCGGGCGCTTCGCTAAAGCCTGCTCCGTCAGGCTGCCGCCACGCCAGCGACGGGTGGACGGGGCCTTCAAGCTCGCGTGCCCATGTCCGCGTGCGTTCGCGCAACAGCGTGCGGATGTTGACGATCCCGATGGCCCCGGCGCGTTCGGCCATCAGCGCCTTGGTCCGTCCGTAATGCGCGCCAACATCGCTCGGCATCCCGATCGGAAAGCCTTGCAGGCAAGCGACAATCTTTCCCTTGAGGTTCAGCCCGGCAAAATCGCGCTGGCCGCGTTTGGGATCGTGGATGCAATAGCCGCCGAACACGACGCTGCCTGCAACCTGTTCGCGACCCGGTTTGCGACCCGCCCCGAACAGAACCTCGCTGCGATTGACAAAGCTCTGTCCGGCGATGCTGAATTTGGACGCCGCCTGATCGACCAGCCCGCTGACGAACGGCACCTGCTGGAACCAGCTGCCCTTATTGGCAGGTGTCAGCCCGGCTGCCTCAAGTTCGCTTGCAACATAGCGTGCCGCAATCTCATGCCCGCGCGATCCGGTGTCGCGGCCTTCGAGCAGATCGTCGGCGAGGAAAGAGATATGCGCCTTCATCGCTTCGGGCGTGACGGGCTTGGGTTCGGCAGCGGCAAGGCCCGCCGTGGTGGCGAGCGTGAGCGCGACTGTAAGACGCATGGGGGCAAGACTCATGGGATCGAAACTCCTGATCGGTTGCGCATCGGACTTGCCGATCAGCGACGTATCGTCAATGAAGAACGCAATTTGGGGGAGGATGCAGATGCGGACATTCGGCAAAGGGCTGCTCGCGGTGATCGTGCTGGTGCTGAT
>JANOQL010000304.1:0-1525 GCA_031414835.1 Sphingomonadales bacterium
AACAGATTTCGGGCGCGATCTGAACGCGCACCTTGGCAGCGCGTTCAGCCTCGAACCGGTCTTGTGGCAAAGCGCGTGGTTCCGCGGGCATAATCGCGACGATGTGATTCCCAACCTTTATCTGGTTGGGGCAGGAACGCATCCAGGCGCAGGCGTGCCAGGTGTCGTCGGCAGCGCAAAGGCCACGGCGGCACTGATGCTCGAAGATATGCGCGTGTGAAACGGCTCGCCGTTTACTGCGGATCGGCCACGCCTGCCGACCCCGTCTATATCGAGACTGCCCACATGGTGGGGCGCGAACTCGCGATGCGCGGCATCGGCCTTGTCTATGGCGGCGGCAGGCTCGGGCTGATGGGCGCGGTCGCCGACGCGGCTCTCGAGGCGGGCGGTGAGGTGATCGGCGTGATCCCAGAAGCGCTGGTCGGGGCCGAAGTTGCGCACAAGGGCTGCACCGAGCTCCATGTCGTGCCCGGAATGCACGAGCGAAAACGGGCGTTCACCGATCTGTCCGACGGGTTCGTTACCATCCCTGGCGGCGTCGGGACGATGGACGAATTGTGGGAAGCGATCAGCTGGTCACAACTGGGCTATCACACCAAGCCGGTTGGCGTGCTCAATGTTGCGGGGTTTTACGATCACCTGATCGCATTCAACGCGCATATGATCGACGTGGGCTTCATCCGCCCGCAACACGCGGGGATCATGATCGTCGATACCGCGCTCGACAGTTTGCTCGACAGGATGGAAGCGTATCAGCCGCACAAGTCGATCTTCGCGATGAAGGCGGAGGATTTGTGAGCGAGGCCCTCCCTTCTACGGGAGGGGTTGGGGTGGGTGTTTCCCACGGCTCGCAGACGCTCGCACCCACCCCTAGCCCCTCCCTTGGAAGGGAGAGGTTGGTAGAAGCTGCCCAAGACGCCATTGCCAAAGGCTCAAAATCGTTTGCCTTTGCCTCGCAATTGTTCGATCGCACCACCCGCGAACGCGCATGGCTGCTCTATTTCTGGTGCCGCCGCTGCGATGACATCGCTGATGGACAGGATTTCGGCGGCAAGATGACCGAGGTGGCGGACCCGGTCGAACGCGTCGCGGACATCACCGAACTGACAACCGAGGCGCTCGCGGGCCGCCCCACCGGCGATCCGGCATTCGATGCCATCGGCGTCGTTGCATTCGAATGCAAAATTCCGCACCGCTATATTTATGATCTGATCGAAGGTTTCGCGCTCGACGCAGCTGGATGGCATCCGCGCAGCGAGGCCGATCTGCTCAAATACTGCTACCATGTCGCAGGTGCTGTCGGCTGCATGATGGCGGTGGTGATGGGTGTCGATCCTGACGATGAGCCGACAATGAAATCGGCGTGCGATCTCGGCCTCGCGTTCCAGCTCGCCAATATCGCGCGCGATTTGCAGGAAGATGACGCGGCGGGGCGCTGCTACATCCCCGACATCTGGCTCGCCGAGGCGGATATTTCGCCCGGCGAACAGCTCCGCCCTCACAATCGGTCGCGGCTCGCCGATAT
>JANOQL010000305.1:0-23139 GCA_031414835.1 Sphingomonadales bacterium
GGCTCCGCTTGCCAGCAAGCTATCGACCGCCGTCAGCCCCGATCGGGCCAGACCGAGGACGGCATAGCGTTTGCCGGAAAAGGTTGGGCCAGTGATCATGGCGCGCCGATCACCTCACCTTCAACGTCGCAAGGCCGATCAGCGCAAGGATGATCGAGACAATCCAGAAGCGGATCACAACGGTCGATTCTTTCCAGCCAAGCTGTTCGAAATGGTGGTGGATCGGAGCCATCTTGAAGACGCGCTTGCCGGTGCGTTTGTAAACCGCGACCTGGATAATGACCGACATCGCCTCAAGCACGAACAGGCCGCCGACGATACCCAGCACGATTTCGTGATGCGCGGCGACTGCGATGGCACCCAGAGCGCCGCCCAGCGCCAGGCTGCCGGTATCGCCCATGAACACCGCGGCAGGCGGCGCATTGAACCAGAGGAACGCGAGGCCAGCCCCGACGATTGCACCGCACAGGATCGCCAGATCGCCCGCGCCGGGCACATGCGGAATGCCAAGATATTCGGCGAACTTCACATTCCCCGCGAGATACGCGATCATCATGAACGCGATGCACGCGATGATGACCGGCATTGTCGCAAGGCCGTCGAGCCCGTCGGTCAGGTTGACCGAATTGCCGAACGCTACGATCACGAATGCCCCGAACACGATGTAGAAATACCCCAGATCAGCAACAGGGCCATTGACGAAGGGCAAATACAGATTGGTACTCGAATTCTGGATGATGATCGCCACCGCCACGCCTGCGATCAGAAATTCCATGATCAGACGGATGCGCCCCGAAATGCCCTTATGGCTCCGCTTCTTCACCTTGTCATAATCGTCCTTGTATCCGACCAGCCCAAAGCCTGTCGTCACCAGCAAGCACGCCCAGACTAGTGGGTTCGACAGGTCCATCCACAGCAGCACTGAAATGCCGAGCGCCGTCAGGATCATCAGCCCACCCATTGTCGGCGTGCCGACCTTGGCGAGGTGCGATTGCGGGCCATCATCGCGGATCGGTTGGCCTTTTCCTTGCCGAAGCCTCAGCCAACCGATGAATTTGGGGCCAATCAGCAAGCCGATGATCAGTGCAGTTGCAACCGCTCCGCCGGTGCGGAAGGACAAATAGCGCAACAGGTTTAACCCACCGGGAAACCCGAGCTGTTCGGCGAGGAAATACAACATCAGTTCTGCCCGCCCTTAAGTGCGAGAACGATTTGGCCAAGGCCAATCGCGTTCGACCCTTTGATGAGAATAGTGTCACCCGGCCTGATTGCCTCTTCGAGCAATTCAAGCGCCGCCGCCACGTCGGGCACATGGCGCACATCGCATTGGCCCTCAAGCGCCTTGGCAAGCGGTTCGATCCCCGATCCGACGAGCAGGACGATAGCCGCGCCCGAAGCGATCACATCGTCGGCAATCCCCGCGTGAAGCGCATCGCTATCAGCACCCAATTCGCGCATCGCGCCCAGCACCGCGATCCGCCGTTCGGCAGGCGTGTCGCGCAGCACGGCAAGCGTGGCCGCCATCGAGGTGGGATTGGCGTTATAACTCTCGTCGATCAGCACGGCGTGCCCGCCATCGCGCGCAATTCGCACATGCGCGCCGCGACCTGGCAGGCCTTCGAAATCGGCAAGCGCAATGCCTGCCGCTGCAAGATCGCCGCCCAGCGCATAAACCGCAGCAATCACCGCCGCTGCGTTCGATACCCAATGCGCGCCGGGCAGGCCGAGCGTAAAACTCACTTCGCCATCGGGAATGGCAATGGAGACAATGGTGCCGTCTGCCGTCGGTATTTCGTCGAGAATTCGAACATCGGCCCCTTCGCCGCGACCGAAGGTCAGTATCGTTTCCGCATGAGACTTGGCGTGGCGGATCAGGCGTGCGCAGTGCGGGCTATCGAACGGCACGATGGCCGTGCCGCCGGACTCCAGACCTTCGAAAATTTCGCCCTTGGCATCGGCAATGCCGTCAATGCCATTGGCGAAGAATTCGATATGCGCAGGTGCGATGGCCGTGATCAGCGCCACGTGCGGACGGACGAGCTTGGTCAGCGTAGCCAACTCACCGGCGTGATTCATCCCCATTTCGTAAACGCCAAACGCGGTGTCGCGCTGGGTTCGGGCAAGGCTCAGCGGAACGCCGGTGTGGTTGTTATAGCTCTTGACCGACCGATGGACGGACCCGCGATTGGCGCGGGCAAGTGCTGCGGCCAACGCCTCTTTCGTGCCCGTCTTTCCGACAGATCCGGTGACGCCCGCGATTTTCGCCTTTGTCCGCTTGCGTGCTGCAATGCCAAGCGCATCGAGTGCGGCTGCTGTATCACGGACAAGAACATGCGGATACGCGGCAGGGGTCGATACGATTGCCCCGCCAGCGCCTTGCGCGAACGCCTGATCAATGAACCGATGCCCATCGGTCGTTTCGCCAGTGAGCGCGATGAACAGATCGCCCTGCCCCACTTCACGGCTGTCGAACGCGACACCATTGACTTCGAAGTCACCCGAAGAAATGCCGCCGGTCGCCGCTGCGATCTCACTCGATGTCCAGAGCGCGGTCATGCGGCACACTCGCGCACAACAGTGACATCGTCGAACGGTAAAACGAGATCGCCGACGATCTGGCCCTGCTCATGCCCCTTGCCCGCGACGATCACGATGTCATCGCCTCGCGCTTCGGCAATCGCTGCGGCAATCGCATCGCGGCGACCATCGATGTTGCGCGCCGACGGACAGCCTTCGATGATCGCTGCGCGGATCGATGCCGGGCTTTCGGTGCGTGGATTATCATCGGTGACGATCACATGATCGGCGAACTTGGCTGCGACCTTCCCCATTTCGGGGCGCTTGCCTGTGTCGCGATCGCCGCCTGCGCCGAACACCAGAACGATTCGGCCTTTGGCATGGGGCCGAAGCGCCGCGATCACGGCCTGTAACGCATCGGGCGTGTGCGCATAATCGACATAAATCGGCGCACCGGCACGACTGATCGCCGCTCGCTCAAGTCGGCCCCGCACCGGCTGAAGCCGCGCCATCGCCGCCAGCGTTGTCGTGATGTCACCGCCTGTCGCCAACACCAATCCGGCTGCGACCAGCGCATTGGCTGCCTGATACGCGCCGATGAGTGGCAAGGTCACGCGGTGGGCTGAGCCTTCGGCCTCAATTGTGATCTGCTGCCCAAGGGCAGTCGCGTCACGAGCGATCAGTCGTAATGTGTCGCCTCTTTCGCCAACCGAGACCACGCGCAAGCCGCGCTCACGTGCCAGATCGATGAAACGCCGCGAATGTTCGTCATCGGTCCACACCACGCCTGCGCCATCTTCGGCGATCACTTCGGAAAACAGCCGCAGTTTTGCGGTCAGGTAGTTTGCCATGTCACCATGATAATCGAGGTGATCGCGCGACAGATTGGTGAAGGCGCCTGCCGCCACGCGCGGCCCTTCGCAGCGATATTGATGCAGCCCGTGGCTCGATGCTTCATAGGCCACATGACTGACGCCTTCGCGCTGAAGCCCTGCCATGTTGGTCAGGAACGTAACGATGTCGGGGGTGGTCAGCCCCGTCACGGTGCGCTCATCGGGCGTGGTAATGCCGAGCGTGCCAATCGACGCTGCGCTGTGCCCCGCGAGCCGCCACAGCTGGCGCGTCAGTTCCACCGTCGAAGTCTTCCCATTGGTGCCGGTGACAGCGACAATCGTATCGGGATATGGTGCATAAAATGGCGCGGCAGCTTGCGCGAACGCAAGCCGGGGCTGCTCGTCGGCAATGTGCGCGGCGCCCTGAACCTCAGCCATAGGGGCGGCGACCACAGCCACGGCACCATTGGCCACGGCATCAGGGATATAGTCTTCGCCGTTCGACACGCTCCCCTGAAATGCCCCGAACACATTGCCCGGCGCGACCTTGCGGTTGTCGATGGCAAAGCCTGTAACAGGCGTTGCATCGTCTGTGCCAAGGAGCGCGCCCAGTCGCATCACTCGCCTTTTGCCTTCCACAGCAAAGATCTGATGTCGGACATCGCAACTTCGCGCGAGGTATCGGGATAAACGCCGAGCATCGGGCCAGTCCGCGCTATGACTTTCGATACCACCGGAGCTGCTGTCCAGCCAGCGGTCGTTTGCCCCGCCGATTGCGCGCTTCCCCTCGGCGCATCGAGCATCGCGATCACGACGTAGCGGGGCGCATCCATCGGGAATGCAGCGGCAAAAGTCGAAACATTGACCGTCTTCGAATAGCCACCGACGCCGGGCTTTTCTGCCGTCCCCGTTTTTCCGCCAACTCGGAAACCTGGAACGTCGGCTTTCTTGCCGGTTCCATCGGTGACGATTAGCCGCAACATCTTGCGCATCGTCTCGCTGGTTTGCGCAGAAAACACCCTTCGCCCCTGTGCAGCCTTGCCCTTTTCGACCTTGAGCAAAGTCGCAGGCCGCCAGATGCCGCCATTGACCAAGGCCGCATAAGCGCTGGCCAGATGCAGCGGCGTGACCGCAATGCCATGGCCATAAGCGACCGTCATCGTGGTGACCCGCCCCCAATATTGCGGCGTCAGCGGGCGTCCGCGTTCGCGGAGCTCGACATGCGGGGGTTCGTAAAATGCGAGCTTGCGGAACAATGCGTCCATCTTCGTCTGCCCGATTTCGTCGGCGATGCGTGCCGTGGCGATGTTCGATGAATGGACCAGTGTTTCGGGAATGTTGAGCCAGCGCCGCTGCGGATGCGTGTCGCTAATCTTGAAACGGCCAATGGAAATCGGCGCGGTCGCATCGAACCGCCGCGCAAGATTGGTGACGGTGCCGGTATCGATCGCTGCGGCCATCGTGATCGGTTTGAACGTACTACCAAGCTCATACACGCTCTGCGTCACATTGTTGCGCCGCGCTTCGGGGGCCGCCTGCCCCGATTTGTTGGGGTTGAATACCGGCAGTGAAACCATCGCCAGCAGCTCGCCGGTCTCGACATCGAGAACAAGCCCGGTTGCGCCTTCTGCACGCAAGTCGATCATTGCCGCCGAAAGCTCGCTTTCCATTGCGGCCTGCACGCGGCGGTCGATTGAAAGCGCCACCGGAGCACCCTTGCGACTGGCATCGGTGAGCGTTTCATTCAGAACCCGCTCCATGCCCATCACGCCTGCGCCATCGAAATCGGTATATCCGATAACATGGGCAGCCAGCGTGGTCTGAGGATAAAGCCGCTCAGGCTCGCGCGCATAAGCCATGCCGGGTTCGCCCAGCGCGTTGACCGCCGCGACCAGATCGGGGAGCGCGCGGCGGCGAAGATAGGTGAAGCTGGCACCCGATTTGAGGATCGCCAGATACTGTGCCTCGGTTCGTTCAGGCATCAGCCGGGCAAGTTGCGGTGCGAGGTCTTCGGGACGCCCGAGCAATTTCTTCGGGTGCACGCCGACCGACCAAGCCTCGATCGTCCGCGCCAAGACATCGCCGTTGCGATCGACGATATCTGCACGACCGGCCAGCCCCACGGCGGATTTTACGGCTAGAACGTCGTTGCCGACAAAACCAAGCGCAACAAGCCGTGTTCCGATCACACCGCCGACCAGAAGAAACAACAACATCAGCACCATCAATCTCTGATGCGCGACGCCGATGCTATATGCCTTGTTATCGGCATGGCGGGCGCGTTGAGGGCGGGCGACCAGCGTTGTCACGGTTTGGGCGCACTCTTGTCGCGTTCACGTCCGGCCTTTCGGGCAATATCACCAAGCGTGCCGCGATCGAGCAGATTGGTGCTGACATTCGCAAGTCTGATCGGCGTCGCAGGCCTCTGCTTGGCTGCGGCCGATTGCGAACGCGGCGCAATCGCCTGCTGAACAACACGATCGACCTTCGTCAATGGCTTGGGCGGAACCGTTCCTGCGATCGCTGCAAGAAGCGGTGTTTCGGCTATCGGCGCATCCCGGTCTGCCGCCATTACGGCCATCATGACAGGTGGCGGCGCTGCACCTGCAGGGCCAAGTCGCTTTCGATCCAGAGACGCCAAAGCGGCCTCGCCTGAGAGATATTGACCAGCCGTCGGTGCGCTCAATGCCAGCACATCGCCGTTCCAGCGCTCAAGCTGACGAAGCGAGGCGCGCGTTCCCACTTCGGTTTGCAGCTGGCGAATCTCGCGCTTGGTGGCTGCGATCTTGCGATCGATCTCTTCGAGCTTGCCACGCTCGGACGCGACCTGGAGCGAGATCATGTAAAGCGCGCAAGCGGCAAAAGCGACGCCTGCGACCCAGCCGACAGGGCGGAAACGTTGGGCAATCATGCGGCATCCTTTCCGGTGTGGCCCCAGGCGGGCGCGGCAGTGCGATGTGCAGACCGCAAGGTGGCCGAACGGGCGCGGGTGTTGCGGGCGAGTTCGATTTCGCCAGCCGTGATGGGCTTGGCCACGGCAGCGAAAGTGGGTGCGCGGGCTGCGGGACCAGCTGGCGCGTGGCGAGACCCCTGCGGCGTTGCCCCGCTGCGATCACGAAGGAAGCGCTTCACCATTCGGTCTTCGAGACTGTGGAACGTCACAACCGCGAGCCGGCCCCCTTCGCCCAGCAACGCTTCGGCAGCGACCAGCCCGTCTGCAAGTTCATCGAGTTCGCGGTTGATATGAATGCGGATCGCCTGAAACGTTCGCGTCGCAGGATCCTTCTTGTCGCCATCGCGCCATCCTGTTGCCTTGCGGACGGCGCGGGCAAGCTCGCCTGTCGTGCTGAGCGGACGTGCAGCCACAATCGAATGCGCGATACGGCGTGACTTGGGCTCATCGCCAAAACGGTAGATGACGTCGGCGATTTCGGTTTCGTCCGCCGAGTTGACGAAATCGGCCGCGCTTTCGCCTGCCTGCTCCATCCGCATATCGAGCGGGCCATTGCCTTGAAACGAAAAGCCACGGGTTGCCTGATCGAGCTGCATCGATGACACACCGATATCGAGCACCACGCCTTTGACAGGGCCAGTCACATGCAAAGCCATGTCTGAGTAACGCGCTTCGACCAATGTAATGCTGTCATCGCCAGCCGCTTTGCCGGCGGCGACGGCATCGGGATCGCGATCGAATGCGATCACCATTGCCCCTGAAGCGGCCATCGCGCGACTGTAGCTGCCAGCGCCATATGTGCCGTCGATATGCGTTTCTCCCGGGCGAATCGCGAGCGCAGCCAGCACCTCATCGAGCAGGACAGGAATATGCGAGGCCGCGTTCATTTCTCGCCCTTTTGCGCCAGCTGCCACTCGACGTAGCGCTTGGCACGATCGGGGGCGTGCGGGCTGTCAAGAACGCGCAGCGGGTTCCAGATTTCGACATAATCGATCGCGCCGCTAAAAAAGGCGAGATCGGTCAAGCCAGCGAGCGCGCGCAGAAACGGCGGCAACACAAATCGTCCGCTCGCATCGAACGGAGCCGGTTCTGCCGTCACGAACGGGTCACGCCGCGCTTTGGCAAGATCGAAACTCCGGCCAGCCTCGCGCTCAAATGCCTCGTCACGCGCAATCTGGTCACGGCGGAGCTGGACCCAACCGCGATCGAATGCGACTAGGCAGCTTTCGTCCTCATGCTGATCAATGAAGAGGCTGCGCCCGGCGTTGTTGAATTCCATCGGGCCGCGGAGCGTTGCCGGAATCGCAACCCGGCCCTTGGCGTCGATCGCCTGAATAGCATAGCCGATGAAGCTTTCCCGCTCTCCCAACGCACATCCCCGAAAACACACTTGGCCCGCAAACACTCGGCCCGAACCGATATCCTGCGGGCAACACGCCCCGGGTTCCGAACCTGCGTTCGGGCCAAAGGCCAATGAATCGGGAACGTCCCGCCCTAACGGAGATCGACGTAACAAGGGACAGTCGGGGACACAACGGGAAATTACGGGAAAATCGGGGATATTGCGCTTTTCTTGGGATCAAATTGGGATTGATCTCTGGCTCAGTTCCACAATTCTTCTTATGTTCTCCAGATCAGGGGGATTCGAATGCTTACGAAATGGCCCGATTCACTTGCTTGGGGGTTGTGAAGACTGATTTTGATCGGAGGCGCCGGGCGCAACCCCCAAATCGGCGAAGGGTTCATCGCCACTTTCTGCAGTCATATTATTGCCGGCCACAGGCGCTTGCAATCGGCTGATCGCGAATGTCGCGACGAACACGAGCAATAGCACCACCGCAAGTCCGGTCAGACCGACACGAATGCGCTGCATCCGCTCATGCCGATCGTCTGCGGGTTCTGGACTCTCGCTCGCAAGCGGCGGGCGCTGATCGCTCATAGCGGTCTGAATAGCGTCATTGGCCGCTGCTGTCTAACCCTTGAGCCATTCGAACACCGGTAAGCCTTTGGCGCGCAACCATTCGGCATTGTAGAGTGACGATAAATAGCGGAAACCTGTATCGCACAATATCGTAGCCACCACCGACTGCGGCCCCAATTGCCTGGCCAGCGCGACCGCCCCTGCAACATTGATCCCTGAAGACAGCCCCAGACACAATCCTTCTTCTCGGAGTAACCGCGCCACCCAGATCAGCCCTTCTTCATCCGAAATGCGAAACTGCGTATCGATTGGCGCGCCATCGAGGTTAGCAGTGATCCGGCCCTGCCCGATCCCTTCGGCAACCGAGCTTCCTTCGGCCTTCAGTTCGCCATGGGCATAATAATTGTAGAGTGCTGCCCCGTGCGGATCGGTGAGCGCAATGGTGATGCGTTCATCTTTGGCCTTCAAGCCAAGGCCGACGCCGGCGATAGTGCCACCTGTTCCTGCTGCGCAGGTAAAGCCATCGATCCGCCCGTCGGTTTGTGCCCATATTTCTTCGGCAGTGCCCGCGATATGCGCCTTGCGGTTGGCGATATTGTCGAACTGGTTGGCCCAGACGGCGCCTTCGGTTTCTTCGGCAATGCGCCGCGAGGTGTGGACGAAATGCCCCGGATTGGCGAACGGCGCCGGTGGCACAAGCACAAGTTCGGCACCCAGTGCGCGGAGCGTGTCCATTTTCTCAACCGACTGATTATCGGGCATGACAATGATCGTGCGATACCCTTTGGCGTTTGCGACGAGAGCGATGCCGATCCCGGTATTGCCCGCCGTTCCCTCCACGATCGTCCCGCCAGGCTTGAGTGTGCCGCGGCCTTCTGCATCCTCGACGATGTAGAGCGCCGCACGATCCTTTACAGATGCACCCGGATTGGCGAATTCGCACTTGCCAAGGATGGTTGCTCCAGCTTCAGCCGACGGGCCTTCAAGTTTCACCAGCGGCGTGTTGCCGATCAGCGCGAGCGGGTTGCAAATAATCATGCCGCACCTTTACCTTGCAGATTGGATTTCGGGCAAGCATTCACGCGACTGGCTTTATGCGGCTGGCCAAAATCGCCTCAGCTTGAATAAAGTCGCTGGGCTTGTCGACATCGATTGCAGCTTCGGCCTGCGGCATCGGAACGAGCCGCGCTACCATTCCCAGCCTGCGACCTGCGCGTGCCAAGGCATCGGCAAGCCCGATTGTCCGCGTCAATGCGCGAACGGCCAGCCAGGGTCCGAAATGCAGAAACAGCTTCCACACTGTTTTGCGATCCTTTTCGGCCCCTGCCCAAAGGTCGAGCGCCGTTCGGGTGGCCGATGTCCTCAGGGCAAAGAGGTTGGCGCCTGACCAATGCCCATCTGCAAACTTGAGCCAAGTGCGCTTATTGTCCGGATAGGCTGCCGACATCACGCGCCGTTCGACCATACCGACACTCAGATCGGCGTTTCCGGTGCCGCTGAGGAAATGTTCAATCATTTCGCGCGTGAGAAGAGGGTGATCGGCAGTCGTCACAAAAACCGGCCAAGGCGCAATTGCGGTTCCGGCGATCCGGTTGATGCTCGCCGAAATGCCGTCGCCACTTTCCGAAACGACGATGCGTGCATCGTGCGGAAGCACACGACCGATCGCAGCCAAATCCTGTGCGAG
This sequence comes from Sphingomonadales bacterium, assembly GCA_031414835.1. GTDB lineage: Bacteria > Pseudomonadota > Alphaproteobacteria > Sphingomonadales > Sphingomonadaceae > Aquisediminimonas. The sequence goes on from JANOQL010000305.1 coordinate 9,912, forward strand.
AACGACGATTTTCGCAATGCTGCGGCAGTCGAGCAGCGTGTCGACGACGTGCCTGACCATCGGCATTCCACCGATTTCCACCAGCGCTTTATACTCTGTTCCGAACGCTGTGGCGAGGGGATCGGGCCCCGGCCTTTGGCCTGCAAGAACGATCGCCGTCCAACCTTCTTGCGCCAGTGTCACGATTTTGCCCTAAATTGGGTGTTTGAGGCGTGCAAATGAAAAACATTTCGATTTACGACATGGACCGGACGATCACCCGATACGGGACGTTTACGCCATTTCTTTTTTTTGCGGCCAAACGTCGGCCGATGCGTCTTGCGTTGCTCCCGCTCTACCTTCTCTCGTTGATCGGATACCCGCTGAAGCTGATGGATCGCCTCCGTCTCAAGCAGCTTGGATTTCGCTTGATGGTCGGTCGCCGGGTTGACGCTACATCGCTGTCCGACCTCGCAAACGCGTACGCAGATCATGTGTGCAAGACGAATATGTATGCACGGGCAAGGGACCAGATCAATCTTGATAAATCAGAAGGCCGGGTTCTTGTGCTGGCGACGGCATCGCCTGATTTCTATGCCGCAGAAATTGGCAAGCGGCTCGGCTTCGATCATGTGCTTGGGACGGTTCAGACGCGCGCAGACGACGGATTTTATCTGGCGCAGATTTCGGGCGCCAATTGCTATGCGCATGAAAAGCTCCGCCGGATCGAGGAATGGCTGCCTGCGCCTCGGCAGGATTGCCACATCCGCTTCTATTCCGATCATCATTCGGACGAACCTGTGTTGGCTTGGGCCGACGAGGCGGTTCCTGCCAATCCCAACCGCAAGCTTCAGGCCCTCGCAAAGGCACGAAACTGGACGATCAAGAGTTACGCATGACGCTTTCCACGACCATAATCGGCACAAATGCTGTTCACCTTTGGGGACTGACGGTCGAGGAACGCACCCAAAGGCTGGCGCTGGCCAACGGACATGAATGGAAGGGCGCAAATGCCGCTGACGCCAATCTCGTTGTCAATGCAGCCTATGTGTTCGATCCCCTTTGGTATCGGCATATTGCCGCTCACCCGAATCTTGTTCTGACGAAGAACGGCGGCCCTGTATTGGCCCACGCGACCAATCCGCAACAGGCAGAAGCTGTGGCGGATGCCATCCGCAACGGATCGGCCGCTACAGGCTTTGACGAAATCGCAATTGAATCTGGCGCGACAATCGAAAACAGGGAACTGCGCAAACGGATCACGCCGTTTGCCCACCGGCTCATTCCTGAAAACATCGCTTTGCTCGAGCGCGAAAGCTATTTCGGCGCATACAAGGGCGTAACAGATATCCTCACAAAGCATCTTTGGCCTGAATGGGCGCTGGTGCTGACGCGCGGTGCCGCACGGATCGGCATGACACCCAATCAGGTGACAGCAATTGGCTTTGCGTTGTGCCTTCTTGCCATGTGGTTCTTTTGGCACGGCCAATATTGGCAAGGCATGGCCGCGGCGCTTGTTTTCATGGTGCTCGACACAGTCGATGGCAAACTGGCGCGGTGCACGATCACCTCAAGTTGGTGGGGCAATGTCTTCGATCACGGAATCGATCTGGTGCACCCGCCTTTTTGGTGGTGGGCATGGGGGGTCGGGCTATCAAGCTGGGGGCTGGCGCTTTCCAACGAGGCATTCGTGCTGGTGATGGTTGCTGTGGTCGTCGGATATGTTGTGCAACGCGTGATCGAAGGCATGTTCATCGCGCGATATGAAAGCATCCACATTCACGTCTGGCAGAAAATCGATTCCAATTTTCGCCTGATCACCGCGCGACGCAATCCGAACATGATCATCCTGTTCGTTGCCACGATCGCACAACGACCCGACTTGGGGCTGATCAGCGTTGCCGTGTGGACGATCTTGTCCTGCCTGTTCCACATTGTCCGGCTTGTTCAGGCAGAAAGCCTCCGCGTGAAAGGGATCACAATTCGGTCGTGGATGGAGGATGCGGCGTGAACGATACGATCCGCAAATTCGGGTACCCGGCAACGCTCGTCGCAGAATATGAACACTGGCTTGTATTGCTCCGCCCCGATCAGCCGACGCTCGGATCATTGGTGCTGGCCGCCAAAGGCGACGCGACGGCGTTCGGCCAACTACCAGCCGATGCGCATACCGAGCTCAAGCACGTCACCACAGCAATCGAGTCTGCGTTGTCCGCGGCGGTCGGATATGATCGCATCAACTATCTGATGCTGATGATGGTGGATCCGCACGTCCACTTTCATGTCTTGCCCCGATATGAAGGCTCACGCGACAAGGCCGGACTGACGATAGCCGATGAGGGTTGGCCAAAAGTGCCGAACCTTGGCATTGCAACAAAGCTTGATCCTGCACAAATTTCAGAATGGGTCGCCTGGCTGAAGAGCCACTGGGTGTGACCGCAGCGCAGACGCGCATTGCATTCAACCTTATCGGCGGATCGCACCAGTTCCTGCATATTGTTCCGGTTGCGGTCGCACTGTCGCAAAGTCCAGACGTCGAAGTAACCGCATATGTAAGCGACACTGCCGATGCGGCGACCCTGGCCGATATGGTCGCAGCGCTCGGGGGTGACCCTCTGCGGACGCAGATCATGTCGCTGCCCTATTGGCTGTCGTGGCCAGGCAGGATCAAACCCCGCTGGAAAGCACTTAAAATTCCCCGGCTGCTTTATTGGGGCCGAATCCTGTCCAACGCCGATGCCGTCGTGACAGCAGAACGGACATCGACGGTCCTGAAGCATTTTCCGTGGTTGAATCCTGTTCTCATCCACATCCCGCATGGCGCAGGCGATCGCGCAAAGGGTTTCGAGAAGCGCTTTTCAAAGTTCGATTATGTGATTGTGGCAGGAACAAAGGATCGAGACCGACTGATAGCCAACAAGCTGGTAAACCCGGAACGATGCGCGACGTCTGGCCATATCAAGCTTGCGGCGCTTGCGCGGATGAATCGTGGCAAGCCGAAACGGCTGTTCGACAATGACCGGCCTACGATCCTGTACAATGCCCATTTCGATCCAGCGCTGTCATCGTGGACCGAATTTGCCCAACCGATCATCGATCTGGTGAAAAGCAGCGATGCCTATAATGTGATCGTCGCACCTCATGTCCGGCTGTTTGATAGCGCTCCTCAAACCCGTCGCGCCGATTGGATTGCGCAGTCCGAAGACAATCGGATCATCATCGACCTCGGTTCGGATCGTTCGATCGATGCGACATATGTGCGTGCCGCAGACATTTATGTCGGCGATGTCAGCAGTCAGGTCTATGAGTTTATCGCCAATCCCCGCCCATGCGTTTTCCTCAACAGCCATCATGCCGAATGGCAAAATAATCCTGACTATCGCATGTGGCAATTTGGCGAAGTCGTCGATTCTCCGCATCGGCTGGAAGGGGCTATCGATCGTGCGCGGATCGATCATGTTCGCTATGCTGGAGTGCAAGACCGAATGGGAAAAGCCGCACTGGGCGATAACTCGGGATACGCTCCGCAAACAGCGGCAGATCTGATCGCTGCATTTGTCAGACGTTAAATTCTAAAGCCATTTTTCAGTCAGGCGCGTCGCGAATTCGATGTCATTCAAATAATCGACCTCACCCCAATCCATCCCTGCGACCGAAACAGTTCCCACCCGGCCCGTTGGCGCAATGGAATCGATGATCTTGAGATACCAGTTTTCGACGCCGGCGGGCGTTCGCATATAGGCTTCGATGGTCTCTTTGAACAAGGCAACGCCTTCTCCGCGGAAGGCAAGAAATCCAATCGATTCCGCATTGCTCTGCTGCGCGGTCAGCGTTTTGCCGATGGCATCGAGCCGTTCGCCCGTGCGCGACACTTTCATGTCATCGCTATCGTACGCAGGCTTTACGTCGACGGTAACCGCAATTGCCCAGTCGCTGGGTTCGAGAACCTGAGCAACGATATCGCGACTGACCAATGTATCGCCATTGAGGATCAGGAAATCGCGGTCCATGACGTCACGAACGATCCAGCACGACCCGAGATTGTCCGCGACTTTGTAAAACGGATTGAAACAGACTTTGAGCGCAAGACCCGGGCGAGCAAGGCTCGCCAACTCTGCCTCGACCATCTCGGTCTTGAAGCCCGTCACCACATGGATTTCGGTAACGCCGTTGTGAAACAGCGCATCGATTTGCCATGCCAGCAGGCTTTTGCCCGAAAAATCGATCAGGCATTTTGGCCGGTCGGCAGTCAGGGGCAACAGGCGTGATCCCTGCCCCGCACTCAGAATGATCGCACGGTCGATCATGTCTGCTCGTGTCCGCCAACAAATCGCAATTCTATGTCCTTCCCGGTCAATCTACAGGCGCGATGCAATCCAATCGTGCCAAAAAAAAGGCGATCCCGACCATATCGGCAAACGGCCAGTCGCGGCGCAGTCCAAACTCCCTGCTTGCGGCAGCCGGATTGCCGCGCCACACTGTCTGGCGACACGGCAAATTACGGAGCCTGAATTCATGACCGCACTCGCCAATATCCCGTTGAAAACGATCAACGGGGAAACTGCCAGCCTCGCCGATCATGCCGGCAAGGTGCTGCTGGTGGTCAATCTCGCTTCGAAATGCGGCCTGACCCCGCAATATCACGGGTTGCAGGAACTGTATCGCGACAATGCCGTACTCGGCTTTTCGGTGCTCGGTTTCCCATCGAACGATTTTGCCGGACAAGAACCAGGATCGAATGCAGAAATCGCCGATTTCTGTTCAGGCGTTTATAACGTGTCGTTTCCGCTATTCGAAAAAATCCATGTCGCAGGCGATGAAAAGCATCCGCTTTATGCCGCGTTGATCGCAGCCCAGCCAACCAAGCTGGGCGATGCAGACGGCTTCCGTCAGCGCCTCAAAGGCTTTGGCATGACGCCAACCGAAGACCCCGAGGTGCTCTGGAATTTCGAGAAGTTCGTGATTGCAAAAGATGGCACGGTGGTCGCCCGGTTTGCCCCCGACACTGACCCTAACGATCCTGCATTGGTGGCCACCATCGAGGCCGAACTCGCGAAATAGGGGACGCCCGATGCTCGACGTAGATGCTAGCTGGCACGATGAAGCCGATGCAATTCTCCCCGGCCTCGTCGAATTGCGTCGCGCAATCCACCGTGAGCCCGAGCTTGGGCTGCACAACCCCAAGACACGCGACAAAATCAGGATAGCGCTCGACGGGTTGCCGCTGAGCTGGCGCGAAGGTGGCTCGACGACGGGGCTGGTCGCCACGCTGAAAGGCGGTGGCAATGGCCGCACAGTGTTGCTGCGCGGCGATACTGACGCGCTGCCGATGCACGAAGATACCGATCTCGATTATGCCTCGCAAACCGATGGCGCGATGCACGCGTGCGGGCATGACACGCATGTGGCGATGCTCGTCGGCGCGGCCAAGCTGCTGTGTGCGAAGGCGGACAGTCTGGCAGGTTCGGTCCAGTTCATGTTCCAGCCGGGCGAAGAGGGCTACCACGGGGCGCGCTTCATGCTTGAAGACGGGCTGATCGATCCGCTGCCCGATGCCGCGTTCGCGCTTCACATCATGCCGAACGCGCCGCACGGGCAATTCTGCGGGCGCGCTGGCACGCTGCTCGCCTCGAACGACAAGATCTTCGTGACGGTGAAGGGTAAGGGTGGCCATGGATCAATGCCGCACGACGCGCTCGATCCGGTGCCGATTGCGTGCGAGATCGTGCTGGCGATCCAGACTTATGTGACGCGGCAGGTCAACGTCTTCGACCCCTGCGTCGTCACCATTGGCCAGATCAGGGGCGGGACGACCGACAATGTCATCCCCGAAATCGCGACGCTTTACGGCACGATCCGCACGCTGAGCGCCAGCCGCCGGGTCGATGTGCAAGCGGGGTTGCGAAGGCTCGCCGTGAATATTGCGGCAGCGCATGGGGCGAGCGCAGAAGTGACCTTCACCGAAGGCTTCCCCGTCACGGTCTGCGATCCCCGCGCGGTGCTGCTCGGCGAAGCGGTCGCCACCGACCTGTTCGGCGAGGCGCAGTGGAAAACGCTCGACGCGCCGATCATGGGCGCCGAAGATTTTTCCTACGTCCTCGAAAAAGTCCCCGGCGCGATGTTCTTTCTGGGCGCAGCGCATGAAGGGGCCGATTATCGCAGCTGCTGCCCGATCCATTCAAACCGGATGGTCCTCGATGACAGCGTCATGGCGCGCGGTGCCGCGTTTCACGCCGCGATTGCCGAACGGTTCTTGAGTAGCGGCTTCGACGCTTAACTCCGCACCAGCATCAAATTAAGCTGCGCCATTGCGACGGGCTTGGCCGGATCGTCCTGCCACGCGATCGCTTCGACATTCGCGACGCGTTTGCCGAGCCGTTCGATCGTAGCACGCGCCAGCGTCGGCACCTCGACTGCGCCGCGCATATAGGTGACTGTTACGTTGATCGGCTTGATCGTGACCGCATCATCGGCGCCCAACGCTTCCTGCAACGTCATGAACGCAACCGCTTCGAGCAATCCGGCCAACGCGCCACCATGCACGAAACCGGGCCTTCCGCGCTTGCCCTCATCATACGGCATCGTCAGGATCAGGCGGCCATCGGCATCGGTGCTGCGAACAAAGCCCATCGTCCGGGCATAAGGCGAATCGGGGCCGATCACCCGGCAGCGGTGAAGAAATAGGTGCCCGCGACGTGCGCGATCGGCTTGTCCGGATCGCCATCATGCGCCGATCCGCGCACGAACGCGACCGACCGCGTCAGATGCACACACTCGCCATAGCCAATCACGGCGTTGCCGGGCTTGGCAGGGCGGAGATAATCGACGCGGAGATCGAGCGTTGCCTGCGGCTGAAACGCCTTGGTCTTGAGCCAGATCGACATGCTCGTCACCATATCCATCAGCGTGAAAATGGGCCCGGACGCGAGAATGCCCGTCGCCTCATCGCTGACCAGCTTTTCGGCATAGGGCAGTTCGAGTTCGCACCAGCCTTCGCCATGCGCGCGGTGAACGATCCCCAGCACGCCATTATGCCCGTTGCGCGCGAGCATGTTGATCATGCGCATCGGATCGAAGCCTTCGGGGAACTGCGCATCATCCATCATCGTTTTGGCTAGGACGATGGGTGCTGGATTGCAACCCGATGCCGCGCTATCACTTGACGAAAGCGTAAAGCGATAGCGCCCCTGTTTGAGAGGATCAGCCCCGATGCACCCCTATGTCCACGCGCAGTCGCACCCCGACAAACCGGCCGTCATCATCGCCGAAACCGGCGAGACGCGGACCTATCGCGAACTGGACGAAGGATCGAACCGCGTCGCGCAGTTTATCCGATCGCGTGGCCTCGGGCATGACGATGTCATCGCGCTGATGCTTGAAAATAACGCCGATTATTACGCAATCACCTGGGGCGCGCAGCGATCGGGCACGCGCTATGTCTGCATCTCGTCGCGGCTGACGGCGGATGAGACAAACTACATCATCGAAAACTCAGGCGCAAAGATCTTCATCCTGTCAGGCAGCCTTGCAGGCCTCGCACCGCAACTGAACATGACTGCCGAACGCTACAGCTTTGGCGGCGACATCGCTGGCTACGCCCCGCTCGAAGACGCGCTCGCGCCGATGCCGACCACGCGTATCGCCGATGAGCGCGCGGGCGTCGACATGCTCTATTCGTCAGGCACCACCGGGCGGCCCAAGGGCGTTCGCGTGCCATTGCCGCCTGAGCCTGCCATCGATCAGATGAACCCGCTCGTGATGCTCGGGATGGCGATGTACGGCCTCACTGCCGACAGCATCTATCTGTCGCCTGCCCCGCTCTACCACGCCGCCCCGTTGCGCTGGTCGATGACGATCCACAAGATCGGCGGCACTGTGGTCGTCATGAAAAAGTTTGATCCCGAAGCGGTCCTCAAGTTCATCGAGCACTACAAGATCACCTGCGGCCAATATGTGCCGACGCATTTCGTGCGGATGCTCAAACTGCCCGATGAGGTGCGCAGCCGTTACGACCTGTCGACCAACATGTGCGCGATCCACGCGGCGGCCCCCTGCCCCATCCCTGTCAAACAGGGGATGATCGACTGGTGGGGCCCGATCATAATGGAATATTATGCCGGGTCCGAAGGCAATGGATCGACCTTCATCAACTCGGCCGACTGGCTGGCGCATAAGGGTTCGGTAGGCAAGGCAATGACGGGCATCTTGCACATCATGGCCGACGATGGCGAAACCGAAGTACCGCAGGGGAGTGAAGGGACGATCTTCTTCGAAAATCCCGACAGCAATTTCGAATATCATGACGATCCCGAAAAAACCAAATCGAGCCGCAATTCGAAGGGCTGGAGCACATTGGGCGATGTCGGCTATGTCGATCCCGAGGGGTATCTTTTCCTCACCGACCGCAAAAGCTTCATGATCATCTCGGGCGGGGTCAACATCTACCCGCAGGAGATCGAGAACCACCTCGTTACGCATCCAAAAGTTCAGGATGTCGCGGTCATCGGCGGCCCGCACGACGAAATGGGCGAAGAGGTCGTCGCGGTGATCCAGCCAATCGACATGGCAACCGCCGACGACGCGTTCCGCGATGAACTGATCGCTTTTGCCCGCGAGAAACTGTCGGGCGTAAAAATCCCGAGGCGGATCGATTTTCTGGCCGAACTGCCACGGCATGATACGGGTAAGCTGTATAAACGGCTACTCAGGGATCAGTATTGGGCGGCGGTGAAGAACTAAATCCTCGCCTTGAGGCGAGGGGAACCGCGAAGCGGTGGAGTGGTGCAAACATGCGCGCGGTAGCGCGCTGGCTGCTACTGCAGCCACTTTCCTCACCACTCCGACGAGCGCTTCGCGCCGCCACCTCGCCTCAAGGCGAGGATTGGGGTAGATTCAGAGATACAAACACGCATCTAATGCATCTCTCCGCACCACGCCCACCGTCCGCGCCAGCCGGTTGCCATGCCGCTTCACAAAGCCCCTCGGTGCAATTGCCGCGCGCTTTTTAGGCAGTGGCAGGATCGCCGCGATCCGTGCGGCCTCGATTGGCGTCATCTCTGCCGCGTCATGCCCGAAATAGCGCAGCGATCCGGCGTTGACGCCATAGGTGCCGATGCCCGTCTCGGCGATGTTGAGATACACCTCCATGATGCGCTTTTTGCCCCAGATATTCTCGATCAGCAGCGTGAACCACGCCTCAAGGCCTTTGCGGACATAGCCGCCGCCCTGCCACAGAAAGGCATTTTTCGCGGTCTGCTGGCTGATCGTCGATCCGCCGCGCAACCGGCGCCCGCGGCTGTTATTCGCCATCGCCTTTTCTATGGCCGCGCGGTCGAACCCGTCATGCGTGCAGAATTTGCCGTCTTCGCCCGCAATTGCGGCGCGCGCCATGTCTGGATCGATCTGCGACAGCTGCATCCAGTCGCGCTGCAATTCCTCTCCGCGCGCGACATCGCCGATCATCGTCATCGTGATCGGCGGGGGGATGAAACGATAGAGCAGCACCCATAGCACCGATACGATTACAAACCAGATGATCGCGCGGCCAATGAACCAGCCGAAGCGGAAAACAGGAGTGCGCGTTTCGCTTTTGGCCATATCGCGGCTGTATCCCCTTATTCACAAATGAAAAAGGTTGCCGAGCCTTTTCGAAAGCCCGGCAACCCTTAACATGGTCAGCGATCGGAGAGTCCGATGCGCGGGAGACCATGGGCAGCTACTGATTACCCTTGCAGGATCAGGCGCGCATCTCCCGTTCGAAACTAACCGACCTCTGTGCTGAACCATGAGACATCGGATCACCTCCTTTCGCGCTGTTGAATACAATGCGGGGATCTCGCCCCGCACACACAACATGAGTCATTGTGCGGGTGCAATCAAGGGGAAAAATGATGGGTGGCACAAATTGTTGGGGGGTGGCCGTTCGACAGCCACTATTTGCCGTGCTGTTCGTCTGGTCGCGCTCCTCGGATGACCTTGAAAAGCTGCACGTTCGCCCCTTCCGTCTACCCTGAGCCCGTCGAAGGGCTGCCTTTAACTGGACGCGACGGTGTCAAGAAAAAGCAGGGCTTCGACAAGCTCAGCCTAGACGGAATTTGGAAAACTTAAGGCTTCGTCGTTGTTGGCGGCTGACTGAAATTACGGCTAATCATCCATCGCGATAACGGCCTTCCCCACCACATGCCGCCCGGCGAGCTGATCGAACGCGGTCTGCCAGTCATCGAGCCCATATTCGCCATGAACATTCGGGCGAAGCGTGCCATCGGCAACCAGCGCATCGATCGCGGCCAGATTCTCGATCCCACGATCAGGAAACCGCCGCCCATATTCGCCCGCGCGCACGCCAACGACCGAGAAGCCCTTGATCAGCGGCATGTTCACCGACACGCTCGGGATGCGGCCCGAGGTGAACCCCAGCACCAGCAACCGCCCGTCGAACGCGATGCAGCGCGTCGATTCATCGAACTGATCGCCGCCCACCGGATCGCAGATCACATCGGCCCCGCGCCCGCCCGTCAGCGCCTTGACCTGATCGCGGAAACCCGGCGCGCTGTCGATCACAGCAGCGGGCGCGAACAGCCGCGTGATTGCGTCGCGCTTTTCGGCGCTCGCGCTCGTGGCAATCACCCTGGCCCCGAGATGCTGCGCGAGATCAACGCACGCGAGCCCCACGCCGCCAGCAGCGCCATGCACCAGCACCCATTCCCCCGCCAGCAATTGCGCGCGCCGCACCAGCGACACCCATGCGGTGAGATATGTCGCGCGGTAGGACGCCGCCTCCCCCCAGCCGAGCGATGCAGGCTTGGGCCGCAGCGTGGCCGCGTCAACGCAGAACGCTTCGGCTATCGCACCGAAGCGGATGCCGCCGATCACCTCGTTTCCGATCATCGCGGAGTCCACCCCTTCACCCACCGCATCGACGATCCCGGCAAATTCGCTCCCCGGCGTGAAGGGCAGATCGGGCTTCAGCTGATATGTCCCCTGCGTCATCAGCAAGTCAGGGAAATTGACCGCCGCCGCCTTGATCCGGACCCGCGCTTCTCCGGGCTTGGGTTCTGTGAGCGGCAACGTCTTGACGGTGCAGCCGGTATAATTGTCGGATAGCGATGAGACGACGAGGGCGCGGATGGTGTTGGTCATGTCATCAGATGTGGCGGAAAACCTTGTGTGATTAAACTCTCAAAACACCGCCTTCACCGTCACGCCATATGTGCGCGGATCGCCCGGAACGCCCGCGATCAGCCCAGTGCTGCCCGGTGCCACTTGCAGCAGTTCAAAATAATCGACATCGAACGCGTTGCGCACCCATCCGAACAGATCGATACCTGCATCGCTGCGAAACCCCAGCCGGAAATTGGACAGCGCGTAACCGCCGATAGTGGTGAAGCGTGAAGGCGACGGGTTCGACGAAAAACCGGTTCGCGCATTGCCATCGAACGCGGCATAGGCCGCGCCCTCCTGCCCGAGCAACTTGGCCGGCAGATTATATTCGGCCCCGTAAGACACCGACCATTTCGACACGCCTGCCAGCCGCTGCCCCGAAATATCGCAGCTTGCCGGGCTGTTTCCCGGCGTTCCCGGCGCGGCAATCGGCAAGCCTGTTCCGCCACCCGAAAGCTCGGGCGGGCACGGTGCCCCTGCAAAGCGTTTGTATTTCGCATCGGTATAGGCGCCGTTGACATAGACGTTGAACCGATCGCTCGGCCGGAATGCCAGATCGGCCTCGAACCCTTGCGTCCGCACCTTGTCCGCATTGGCGAGGAAGCCGCGCGTCGTTGAAACGGCACCGCTGTTGACCAGCGCCTGGAAATTCCTGATGTCGGTGCGGTATGCTGACAGGTTGAACGTCACCCCGCGCACTGGCTCGGATTTCAACCCGACTTCATAATGATCGACCGATTCAGGCTTGATCGCCCCCACCGCGATCAGCGGATTGCCCTGCGCATCGTTAGGCACGCCATTGAGGTTGATCCCGCCCGTTTTGAAGGTTTTAGCGTAAGTCACATAGCCAAGGACATCGCGAGAGAACTTGTAGTTCACGTTGAGATCGTATGAGAAGTTGACGTCGCTGAACTCAGGCGCAATCGCCTGCGGCGTCAGCTGGTCGCGCTGCGCCACGGTGCGCGGGTTGGTGATCAGCGCGCCCGTGACAGGATCGCGGAACAGCACTGGCGCGCCTGCCCCATCGAATACGCGGCGTTCATAAAGACCCTTCTTCTTATCGTAATTGATGCGGATGCCCGGCTGGATCGTCAGCCTGTCGGTGGCCTTCCAGCTGAGCTGTCCGAAAAACGCCGCACTGTCATTATCGAGCCGAATATCGTTGATCGCAGTCAGCCCGTTGAGCACAGACGGGTCGCACGCCAGCGTTGTCGGCGTCGCGCATCCCGTTGCGCCCGGCGGCACATTGCCTGGATTGAGCAGCCAGCGGCTCGCCGCCGCCCCCAATGCCTCGGTCCCCTGCGTCCGCACCTTCTGCCGGTATGCAAACAAACCTGCAACAAAATCGAACCGATCAAACGCTGCATTATAGCGCAGTTCCTGCGTATATTGATCCTGCTGTGACGGGTTTTGCGATAGCGTGGTGATCGGCAGCCCGGTAAAATCGCGATCGTTGGCAGGCGTCCAATCCCAGAAACGCCACGCCGTGACCGAAGTGAGCGTTCCCGGACCGACATCCCATGTGACCTTGAGCGCGGCGCCACCAATCTTGTTCCCCGCGCTCAGATCGGCATCGAGGTCGGTGATCCTGTCGAACGGGCGGGTGCTCGCAGGTACATAGCCCTGCGCCGCCGCAAGCGCCGCGAACTGCCGGTTCAATGGCCGCTGCGTCGGCGCAAAGCGCGCAATCACCGTGCCGCAGCATTCAGGGTTCTGGCGGCTGTAATCGCCAGACAGAACAATATCGAGATCGTCGTTGGGCCGGAACAATATCTGCCCGCGCAGCCCGATATTGTCCTGCTCATTGATGAAATTGCCCGAGGCAACGTTGAAAATCGTTCCTTGGCGGCTCGTCGCCGAAATCGCGAGCCGCGCGGCAACCGTCTCCGAGAGCGGCCCCGAAAGCGCGCCCTTGGCCTGCTTGAACCCCAGATTGCCAACGGTCACTTCGGCGCGGCCTTCGAAATCGAATGTCGGCTGGCGGGTGGAGATGTTGATCGCGCCTGCGGTCGTGTTCTTGCCGTACAGCGACCCCTGCGGCCCGCGCAGCACTTCGATCTGGGCCACGTCAAGGAAATCGAATGTCGCC
>JANOQL010000306.1:0-10026 GCA_031414835.1 Sphingomonadales bacterium
CCGCCTTGGGGCGTCAATGGTGGGGAGCCTGGCCAACGGGCGACCAAAATCCTTGAAAAGGGCGATGGCACCAAGATCGTTATTGGCAACAAAATAGAAAATATATCGGTCGATACTGGTGACCAGCTCCATTTCGTCACATGGGGCGGCGGCGGTTGGGGCGATCCCCTTGAACGAGACACGGCACTTGTTGGCAAGGAAGTACGTCAGGGGCTTCTGACCCCGAAAGGTGCGCTAACTTATGGCGTGGTGATGAGCCCTGATGGGCAAATAGACGCCAACGCAACCGGCTCGCTCCGTTTGTCGATGCAAGACCAGCGCGGACCGTTAGCGCTGTTCAACTACGGGCCTTCGGTCGATGACTTGAGAACAGAATGTGTGCGCCAGACAGGCTTGCCTGCGCCAATCCAGCCCGTGTGGCAAAGCGCACTGGTCAGCGAATGAGTGCGCTGGACGGCCTTCGTGTCATTGAGGTCGGGCAGCTGTTAGCCGGGCCATTTTGTGGCCAGCTGCTCGGCGACATGGGAGCGGAAGTCATCAAGGTCGAACCCCCGGGAACAGGCGATCCGATGCGTGTCTGGGGCCAAGGCGATGAAAAGGTGCAGTGGGAGGTTATTGCTCGCAACAAGAAGTCGGTTTCCGCAAATCTGCGAACACCTGAAGGTCAGGATTTAGTTCGGCGGCTTTCGGAAAAGGCAGATATTCTGATTGAAAACTTCAAGCCTGGGACAATGGAGAAATGGGGGCTGGGCCCCGATAGCCTTCTGCAAGCCAATCCGGCGCTGATCATTGCCCGAATGTCTGGATATGGCCAGACAGGCCCCTATGCGACCCGCGCAGGCTTTGGCGGGATCGGTGAGGCAATGGGCGGCTGGCGTTACATTGTCGGCGAACCCGATCGTCCGCCGTCGCGCATGGGTATCTCGATTGGCGACACTCTGACTGCAACTTTTGGGTGCATGGGCGTTCTCGCTGCGCTCCACGTGCGCGATCGCACTGGAAAGGGTCAGGTCGTCGATGCTGCGCTGTATGAAAGTGTTTTACAGGTCATGGAAGGGCTCGTTCCTGAATATCACCATGGCGGCGTGATCAGAGAACGGTCCGGGTCGATCCTTCCGGGAATTGCACCGTCAAACGTTTACCAGTGTAGCGATGGCGAATTCATGATCGGGGCCAACAAGGACTCGCTCTGGAAACGGCTTGCGACCGCAATGAACAGGCCTGAATTGGGGTCTGATCCTCGGTTTGAAACGCATGTGGCACGTGGAAAAAATCAGGTGGAACTAGATGTCATCATCAATGCCTGGACGCGCACGTTGAAGATCGATCAGCTCGATACGCTCATGAGCCAGCATTCGGTTCCTGCCGGTCGGGTTTATCGCGCGCCAGACATGCTCGAAGACCCGCATTTTGCCGCCCGCGAAGCCATTATCGAAGTCGAAACAGAACGCTTCGGTCTGCTAAAGATGCAAAATTGCTTTCCGAAGCTTTCGGACACACCTTCGCGTGTGCGTTCGCCAGCACCGTCAATTGTCGGACAGCATAATTCTGAAATCTACAGCACGCTGCTCGGCCTGACAGAAGTCGATCTTGCACAACTGTCTTCAAGCGGGATAATTTAGTGCCTAGCACAGAACCCGGCCTTGAAGCGAGTTATGCAGCCGCGTTCGATGGTCATTTGGCCTTTGGAACAACCCCGGCATTGCTCATCATAGACGTCGTAATGGCCTATTTTGACAAGGCTTCACCGCTGTATGCGGGCGTGGAACTGGTGCTAGCCGCAAATAGAACGCTGCTGGCCAAAGCCAGGTCAGAGAAAATTCCAATTATCTTCACAAATGTTGCTTTTGCCCCATCCGGGATCGATGGCGGGGTGTTCTATCAAAAGCTGCCCGCATTAGGGCACTTCGTGCAAGGTTCGCCTTTGGGAGCATTCCCTCCGGATCTGCAGCCAGATCCGGTCGATCTGGTAATTTCCAAACAATATGCCTCGGCGTTCTTTGGGACCAGTCTGTGTTCCACGCTCAATGCAATGCGTGTCGATACACTGCTGATTACCGGGCTATCGACGTCCGGATGCGTCCGGGCAACAGCAGTTGATGCTTGCCAATATGGCTTCAAACCTTTCGTCGTTCGCGACGCATGTGGAGATCGACACCCTGCCCCGCATGAGGCCAATCTGTTCGATCTTCAGGCAAAATATGCTGAGGTGATTTCGCTGGAAGACGCCACAAGGCTGATGTCGATCACGTAAAGTGCAGTCGCCGATACTTCCCGCGGAAATACAGCAGCGGATCCCTCCGCGGTTCGAAACTCGCCTTTGTCACCTGCCCGATCAGGATAAAGTGATCCCCTGCATCATGCAGAGCGTGTTTTGTGCATTCGAACACGCCGAGCGATCCCAGCATGATGGGAACGCCGCTCTCACCCCATTCCCAGTCATTTTCGGAGAATCGGTCATCTGCTTTCCCGGCAAACCTGTTCGACATCGGCTGTTGCCCGATTTGCAAGACATTCACGGCAAAACGCGCATTCTGGCGCAAAGCCTTCGCATTCGATGAGCTATTTGCGATGCACACAAGCAGCAACGGAGGGTCTAGCGAAACCGAAGTAAAGCTGTTCGCTGTCAGGCCTATTGGCTCACCTGCAGGCCCAATGCTGGTGACAATCGTAACCCCGGTGGCAAAAACCCCCATCGCGTCGCGCAGTGTTCGGGGATCCGAACCACTCCGAAACTCAGGTGGTGCAAGCGGCTGTTTGCGTTCGAGAAAATCGATAAGCGCTGCGCTCAGTGCCTCAGACTTGCCCGACCCATCATTGGGCGCATCATCAAGGTGGACATGTTCGGCATCGGGCAGAAAATCTTCGGTCAATCGTGTATCGTTTTGCCGAGTCGTTATGACAAGTGTTGGAAGTGTAATCGTTTCCAGCACAGTCTCAGCGCGGTTTCTCAAGCCTGCACTGTCGAATCCTGCCAATATTGCACCATCCCACTGCGGCTGCCTTGGGCCTGCCGAATAGAGTTGCGGGCGATCAGAGCGTTCTCCGGAGCGATCGGTTGCAAGATTTTCGGGTATATCGATCAGCACGAGGCCCGACGCAAGGAGCAGTGCATCTTCTGCCAGAGCCAGCACAGCAAGGGCAGCGCTGATGCCCTTTGCCACGATAACGGGCCGGGTGCGCATCTGCCCGAGAACCGATTTGATATCCGAAACAAAGGCATCGCTTTGATACCGTCGATCCGTTGGCCAGTCGCTGCCGCCATGGCCG
This sequence comes from Sphingomonadales bacterium, assembly GCA_031414835.1. Classification (GTDB taxonomy): domain Bacteria; phylum Pseudomonadota; class Alphaproteobacteria; order Sphingomonadales; family Sphingomonadaceae; genus Aquisediminimonas. The sequence goes on from JANOQL010000306.1 coordinate 3,271, forward strand.
CGCAAGTCTACATTGATGGCGTGCCGCCCCGCCAGTACGAGCGCTTCTGCTGCGGCACTCCATGCTTTCCGGGTCTCACCGAAACCGTGCAATATGACGACCGACGGATCAAGAGCGGAACCGATATCGTCGCTCTCGATCCTGATCCCGGCGAAGCCTGTGAACTGCCTGACATAACGCATATGCTCAATTTTCGCCTTAGTGTTCGTTGCGTGCAAAACGGCACAAAAGCCATCGATCACATATCACTGCTGCCAAGGCAACTCGGTGCAAATTCATCGCGGCCTGTTCTGGACGAGACGCAGGATGCGACAGGGCGTGACTCGCAGGGCATTGCCACGTCTGCTGGTATTGCTCTTGATCTGTGGCACCGCGTGAGGCACGTCCGGTTGCGGGAGAGAATATGGAAACGGGGCTTTCAGCGTCGAGCGCGGCGCAAATTATGGTTTTCATCGCGCTCACGGCATTGATCGCCGGAGCGACCTACTGGAAAGTAAAGTCTGGGCAACCGACCGGGACCGGATCACGCAAAGATGTTTTTCTGGCAGGGGGAGCCTTGACTTGGCCGTTCGTGGCTGGGTCGATTACGCTGACCAATCTGTCTACCGACCAGTTGGTGGGCATGAATGGGAACCAGATGCTGTTGCTGGCATGGTGGGAATTGGCAGGCTTTGCAGGCTTGATGGTCCTCGCCTATGTCTTCGTGCCAGTTTATTATCGAAATAAGTGCACGACAGTAACGGAACTTCTCGAGCGTCGCTACGAAGGCCGAAGTATCCGCACGTTGATATCAGGAATTTTTCTTGTGGGAAATGTGCTGATTTATCTCCCGGCGGCGCTGTATTCCGGTGGGCTTTTCATGCAGTCGCTGCTGGGGTCTGGTATTCCCGTCATCGCATTTGCGGCAGGCCTTGCCGTTGTGAGCGCGCTTTATACCATGCTTGGCGGGCTGAAAGCCGTAGCGATAATGGACACATATTCGGGCGTCGGCATCTTAGGGCTGGCGTTGCTGATCGTATTTCTTGCGCTGGCAGCCGTCAATTTCGATATCGTGACCGGCGTTCCGCCAGAACGTTTGAGCATGATCGGAGACAACGCGTCGCCCATCCCTTGGCACACATTGTTTACCGGCATGGTGTTCATCCAGATCTTTTACTGGTCGACCAATCAGAACATCACGCAAAAGGCGATGGCAGCGCCGACTGTGAAAGAAGCCCAAAAAGGTGTTCTTGCCGCGGCGATTATCCGCATTCTTGTCATTCCTCCGATCGTGGTCATCCCTGGCGTAGTCGCGTATAAATTGTTCGGCGACATAGGAGATACGGCCTACGGCAGACTCGTGGGCGAAGTGCTGCCAGGCTGGCTTTCGGGGGCGTTTGCGGCGATGATTGCCGCAGCGGTTATCACGACTTTCAGCGCGGTGTTAAATTCAACCGTTGCGCTCTATTCTGTAGATTTCCACGAACAGCGTTACGGCAAGGTGACCGATCACTGGCGGCTTGCGGCCATTGTTTCGGTCATCGTCACGATCATTGCGGTGCTCCTTGTTCCGATTTACGAAAATCCTGGGCTTGTGGTCGATCTTCCGGGTGAACAAAGCATTATCAACCTACTCCAACAGTTGAACGGTCTGGCGTCGATGCCAATCCTTTCGGCCTTTATTGCCGGTTTGCTGTTTCGCAACGTCGGTTCTCAGGCAGCGGTTGTCGGGGTGTTATGGGGTGTCAGTTTTTATGCAGCGTACACATTCTGGTGGTTGCCGGCGGGACTGATCACGCTGCATTATATTCACTTCATGGTGGTTGTATTGGCGACGTCGATTGCCGCTGCATTGGCGTGGAACAGGGTGGTGTTAGGCAATCGGGCGCAGTGGATCGGGCTTTCGGCGATTAGGGATTAAATTGCGATCGCGTTCTGGGCAATTGCCAGTCCGCCCATCAACCCCGCTGTGTCACCCAGTTGTGGTGCCACGATTATGGTTCGAGGATCACCGACAAAATATCCGCGACCTGCCTCGCTGGCGGCCGAGCGAACTCGGTCGATCAGTCCCTTCGTCTGCATGACGCCTCCGCCCACCACTATCCGCGCAGGCTCCATAATTGCCTGAAACGACGTAATAGCTTGACCCAGATACCATCCGATAATGCCGTGTGCGGGATGATCGTCCGGGAGGTTGGACAGCGATTTTCCCCAGCGTTTCAGGATTGCAGGACCACTTGCTAGACCTTCAAGACAGTCGCCATGGATCGGGCAAATCCCTTGAAATTCGCTATCTGCAGGATGTCGTGGCATTCTGATATGCCCCATTTCGGGGTGCGAAAGTCCGCGCAACAATCCCGATTTGTTGATAAATCCGCCACCAATGCCGGTGCCAATGGTGAGATACAGCAGAGAGCTATGGCCCTGCCCCGCCCCCCATTTGAACTCCGCTTGCGCCGCGCCATCGACATCGGTCTCGATGCCAACCGGGCATCCAAACGCAGAAGCGAAGCACCCTGCAACATCGACACCGCTCCAACCTTCCTTGGTCGTTCTGGTAATCGAACCCCAGTGTTCTGAATTTCTGTCCACATCTAACGGGCCGAAAAATGCGATCCCTATCGCCGCCAATGCCTTACCCTGCGCGTTGAGCCAATCGACGCACGCAGGCAGGGTGATAACCGGATCGAGTGTTTCAAGCCGACCCATTGCCACGATTTCTCCTGTGGAATTGCCAATTCCAAGGGCAATTTTGGTCCCGCCACCTTCAATGAGACCGAAGTGCGTCATGACGTATTTTACGCTACCCAAGCCCGGTCACCGTCAAGGACGATGTGAAATCGGGGTGCTGGAACACCACCGAAATGACCGCGCCGCCATTCGGCGGTATCCTGAACATCGTTCACACCGGCATCAATCAAATCGACGAAGCCTTGGACGGACAGGTCGGAATTGACCCACCAGCTATAGGATTGCATCGGCGCATCGTCAGGATTGGCTGCGACCAACCCGCAGCCATTGATGGGACGATAGGGCCCCAATATCTGATCGCTGACCATACCGTACAATCCATTAGGCCCATTGGGCCCATCATGCGCAAACATACTCCGCTGGGTCGACCAGAACAGATAGTAGTTCGCGTTGTGCCATACGATATGCGGCCGTTCTAGCTCGTTGTTCAAGCCATCCGCAGACACCAGCGGAGGGAAGAGCGACCAAGCGGTTTCCCCGAAATTGCGCGCCGCCAGCCCTATGCAGCCGTTCCATGGACTCTCGGACTGTTTCAAAGAGCCTGTGAACAACAGGAACTCACGATTACCGCTCGGATCGCGAAAATATGCAGGGTCGCGAAAGCCCTTGATAAAGCCAGGGCGGCCCTCATCACGGCCTACTTTAAGATACTGCCGATCATCGCTCACGAAACATTCCACAGGCATCGACCATGCCCCGGGGCTTATGGTGCTGTTTTTACAATGAATTTTCGTAGCGGCCGAGAATATGCGCTGCGCAAAAGTGATTGCCTCTTCCCCCCCGATACCGGCAGCGGTGAAATAGAGCGTCAAAAGCGAATTCTCTTCGTCGAAAATCGCTGATCCTGCCCATTCACGACTGCCGGGATTGAGGTGGTCGGGAAAAGCGTTGCCGTGATCGCGCCAAACGCCGTGCTGCTCGCTCATCAGCCTGATCCGCGCGCTGTGATGGCGTTCGTCAGGATCAGGACCGCATGGCGTCGATAAAATGCACCAGAGTATCCAGCCGCCGAACTGCGCGACATCCCCGCTAAGCAACTGGACTGGCCACATATCCCAAAGATCATAGCCAGGGAGAGGCGAAGCCAGCCCGACGCGTTCGATCCGAGGCACCATGTTCGAAGGCCCGATCATCGTCTTGGCAACGTCGTCAGCAGTCCAGTTCGAAGTGGGCAATGCGGCCGCATTCATAAGATAGTCACTGCTGGTTCCCCGCTCACCATTTTGATCTAGCGGGGGCAAACGAAATTTACAACAATCGATTGCAATACCGCAAACCACAAGTGGTCACGACGGTGAACAGCGCTCGGCGATCGCACCCGCACCGACCCTCTAGGCACGCATTAACTGGACGGCCGTCCCTCTTCGATCCGGTAAACGGCAACCGCTGCCAGCAGCAGGCATACCCCTGACAATGACAACATGTTCCGAGCGTCCCCACCAAGCAGCGGCTCATAAGCGAATGGCATTGTCAGTGCGAACAGCACCATTGGTGCGCATATGAACATATTGAAAATGCCCATGTAAACGCCAGTGCGCTCGGGTGGAATTGAGTCCGATAGGATGATGTAGGGATTTCCCATGATGCTTCCCCAAGCGAGCCCGATGCCAATCGCGGCGACGAACAGCAGCTGCTTGTCACCGATTGTCGGCATCACAAGCATCGCAAGACCGCCGCAAACGAGACAGACGGCGTGAAGCCGTCCTGCTCCGATCCGCCTTGCATACGGGGCCATCACCAGCGCCGCGACAAAGGCCACCAGGTTATACAACGCGCCCACCTGGCCATTGGTCAGCACCGCATCACGATATGCTGCTGTGGAGGCATCTGACGTGCCGTAAACCGATCGCGAGATCGAATTTGTGACGTAGTTCCAATAGCCGTACATACCGAACCATTGGAAAAGGCACATGACGCCCATTGCCCGCATGGCTTTAGGCATATCCCGCATGGCCTCGCCGATCTCGGCCAATGTCGCGGAGGCGGACTTTGGCAATGCTTCGATCCGGGCTTTTTCGGTCTGCGAAAGCGGCAATTCGGGAACCCGGCTGATCGACCACAGGATCGTGCCCATCGAAAGCGCTGCGCCGATCCAGAACGAAACCAGCGTGAACATCGGTATCGTGCCCTCGGTCGCATCGCGGCTCAGGCCGAAAATGGTGACGAGGATCGTCGGGCTGAGATACGCCAGACACTGGGCAAGTCCGGTAAACGAACTTTGGCTTAAGAATCCAAGACTGCGCTGGCTCGCGTCGAGGCGGTCATTCACATACGCCCGATATGGCTCCATCGTCACATTATTGCCGACATCGAGTAGGAACAGCAGCGAGAATGCCATCAGCACCGTCGCTGCAAGCGGCATCAGGAACAGCCCCATCGCGCACATGATCGCGCCGATCAGGAAATAGGGCGTCCGCCGCCCCCAACGCGAACTGGTGCGATCGCTCATCGATCCAATGATCGGCTGGATGATCAGTCCCGTCAGTGGCCCGGCAATGCCGAGCCATGCGAAATTCTTCTCATCGGCGCCGAGATAACCCCATATTGGCGACATATTGGCCTGCTGAAGCCCGAAGCTGAATTGCAGGCCGAGGAAACCCAGATTCATCTCGGCGATGCGCCAAGGCGTCAGCCGCGGCTTCGTTGCATATCCGATGCTATTTGTCGGTAGCGCCGAAACCATTGCCATCCGGGATCCCCTCAATGCGCTCTTGCCGACGCAGCGTTAGTTTAAGCTCCCAAAGCCGCATTGCAACAATCGATTGCGTAGTTTCGCCCGGATTATTATTGAGAATTTGTCCGGACATATTTGCATCTTGGATCGTTTTGGTTAGGCTAGGGCGTATCGGTTCGAGGGTGGCAAATGCACAGGGCGGGAACATGTGGATGGCTGTTTGCAAGTCTCAGCGGACCTGCATTTGCGGCAGACCCGACCCCACTTGTGCCCGGAACTTACACCAATGAAGAAGAGGTTTATTTCGATACCGAGGCAAAGAAACCGGCAGCGCCGTGGCTAGGCATATCGGTCGATCACGCAGGGAAAATCGACATAATCGACCGCTTTGGCGCGACAATCGAGCGCGGCTTTATCGCTTTTGAAAGTGCAGGAACGCCCGATCGCCTGATTGCCTCTTTTGCCAACCGCAAGACAGAATTGCGACGCGCACGTTTCGTCACTTGCTGGGCATCTGTTCTTAAGGATTCGCGAAAGCCAGACGGCAGCGAGGACTGGTTTTTCAAGAACAATGTCAAACTTCATGACCAAGGGGGTCGAGCGCTGATCGGGCAGGGCCAAGCGGGTATCAAACCGGTAGTATTGCGCATCCGCAACGTCACATGGTCGGGGAGTGCGCGCTCAACCAATCGGCCGAGCCTTGTGATGTACGTGCACACCGTCGACGACCCGGATCGCGCTGTATCATATGTCTGGGCCGATACCGGCGCCAAGCGGATCGGCGTGAATTTGCGGTGGATGCAGGCGAGTTGCACCATCGATGGCATGGAGGGTTCAGCTGCGCCAATGCCTGAGGCCAATCAATCGAACGGAGAACAACGATGAAGTTGAGTGCAATTTTGCTCGGGGCTGCAAGCCTTTTGATTGCCACGCCGCCGAATGCCCGGATGCTCGATCCTGACAAGCCCGAAGATGCGCTTGAGATTTCGAAACGCGTCCAATGCGGTGAAGCCGATGGCAAGCCTGCGGTTTATCACTGGTCAGGAAAAATCTATTCGCGCGTGGCGGGCGAACCCGACAAACATCTGTTCAACGGTGAAGGCATGAACATCCGTCAGTGCGTTGCTGTCTCTGACCCAAAGCGCGGCAAGGGATACCGATTGATAAGCCGCGAAGTCATGTTCTACATCGATCCAAAGACAAACGAGGTTGCGCGGGAGTGGAATAATCCTTGGTCGGGCGAGGCAGTCAAAGTCATGCAGATCAACAACGACCCAGTCAATTCTCGCCCGAGCTTTGCGTATGATGAAGCCGGAAAGCCAAGCAATCCGATGCGGTTCCGCCGGCAAGGC
>JANOQL010000307.1:0-2041 GCA_031414835.1 Sphingomonadales bacterium
CCAGGAGGATAGCTGCGCCAGTGCTTCATGGGCCTTGCCCAGCAGGACAATGGCAGTTTGGTCTAGCAGGCTTTCAGCCTTCGCGTCGAGAGCAATCGGCGCGCGTTCGATCAGGAATTTTGCACCTTCTGCCAGATCGACCAGCGTTGTCGCACGCGGCTTGAGAACGGGCATTGCGCGAGTGACGAGGTCGGTTTCTTCAGCGGTAAGGCCGCCGAGCCGTGCCGCGACCAGACCGGCCAGCCGCGCATCATCGGCTTCACGGATATAATGGCCGTTCAGATGTTCAAGCTTCTTGAAATCGAACCGCGCCGGGCCGCGCCCGACATTGGTGATATCAAACCATTCGACCGCCTGTTCGCGGCTGAAAATTTCCTCGTCGCCATGCCCCCAGCCGAGTCTGGCGAGGTAATTATTCACCGCTTCGGGGAGATAGCCCATTTCATCGCGATACGAATCGACGCCGAGTGCGCCGTGGCGTTTGGACAGTTTCGCGCCATCGGGACCGTGGATCAGCGGAACGTGCGCATAGATGGGGTCGGGCCATTTCATCGCGCGGCTGAGCACCAGCTGGCGGAACGCGTTGTTGAGGTGATCGTCACCGCGGATCACGTGGGTGACTCCCATGTCATGATCGTCGACGACCACCGAGAGCATGTAAGTCGGCGTGCCATCGGAACGCAGCAGCACGAAATCATCGAGTTCGGCATTGGCGACGGTCACATCGCCCTGAACGCGGTCGGGGATCGTCACACTGCCGTCTTTTGGTGATTTCAATCGGACGACAAAGGGTGCGTCCGCCGGTGCTTCGGATGGATCGCGATCGCGCCAGCGGCCATCGTAACGCATCGGCAGCTTTTGCGCCCGCTGTTCGGCACGCATCGTTTCAAGCTCTTCAGGCGTTGCGAAGCATTTATACGCGTCGCCTTGCGCCATCAGCTGGTGCGCGACCTCGGCATGGCGGGCGGCGCGGGCGAACTGGAAAACGACATCGCCATCCCAGTCGAGCCCCAGCCAGCGCATCCCATCAAGGATCGCCTCGATGGCGGGTTCGGTCGAGCGAGCGCGGTCGGTATCCTCGATCCGCAGCAGGAATGTGCCGCCGTGATGCCGAGCATACAACCAGCTGAAAAGCGCGGTTCGCGCGCCGCCGATGTGGAGATAGCCAGTGGGCGAAGGTGCGAACCGGGTGACGACTTTATGCAATTCTTGGCTTGCGCTCACGCGGGACTGCTCCGAAACTGTTGGAATGGTGGCTGTTCCTAGCATGGCAATCCGGGGGCTTCAAACCGCGCCGATAACCGCACTACGGCGCGGGTTTGCGCGGCTCGAACGCTGGCTGGAGGCTGAACGCGATCAATTGCCGCTTTGGCTCCCGGTGATGCTGGGGACAGGCATTGCGGCGTGGTTTGCGCTGCCGCTGCGCGAACATTGGGTGGCGACGATCTGTGGCGGGCTGGCTGTGATGGCCGCCGGGATTTCGGTTTCCCCGGGGCGACGGTTCGCGCGGGTGCTGATGTGGAGTGGCGCGCTGATCGCGCTTGGGTGCGGGCTTGCCTGGTGGCGTGCGGCCGATGACGGGCGACAGGTGCTGGCAAAGCCGGTGACGGTGGCGTTCGAGGCTGTCGTGCTCGACATTCAGGCGCGCCCTGCCGATGACAAGGTCCGACTGCTGCTCGCGCCGGCTTCTGGCGATCTGCCCGCGAAGGTTCGCGTCACGATTGCCGGAGATGCCGTTCCTCAAGGATTAGGCGAAACAGCGCGGATCGGCCTGCGCGCGCGGCTGATGCCACCGGGCGAGGCGCCGATCCCGGGCGCATATGATTTTGCGCGGACGGCATGGTTTCAAGGGCTGGGGGCAACGGGCAGAGCGCTTGGGCCCGTTACCGTTATCGCGCCTGCGGCTGCGAGCGATGGATTTCGCGACCGGCTGACGACGCATGTGCGTTTCCAGCTTGAAGGCAGTGCTGGCGGGATCGCAGCCGCGTTTGCAACAGGAGACAGGGGCGGGATCGACGAAGCCGATGAAGAGGCGATGCGC
>JANOQL010000308.1:0-4889 GCA_031414835.1 Sphingomonadales bacterium
GGCTGAAACCGGCGCAACGGCAAACCAGCCGACCAATGCCCCCCAGCTGAATACCAGACCGAGCCAAAGCTGCGGCCACCAGGTGATCCGTTTCATGAAAGGATAGCCAGCCACAAATGCGAGACTGGCGAGCGCCACAAACTGTGCTGGTCGCGGCAGTTGCAGCAAGACAATAAGACCAACAAGCGAAAGCATCACCAGCCAGACCCAAGCTGCCTTGACCGACACCACTCCGCTTGCCAGCGGCCGCAACCGGGTGCGCGCAACCTGGCGGTCGAGATCGCGATCAACGATGTCGTTATAGACGCATCCTGCCCCGCGCATCGCGATCGCGCCGAGCAGGAACCAAAGGATCAGCGGCCATTGTTTGGCACCATCGGCAAGCAACAGTCCCCACAAGCACGGCCAGTACAGCAGCCACCACCCGATTGGCCGGTCGAAACGGGCAAGCGATGCGAACGGCTGTACTGATTTCGGCAGCAACCCGAGCAGCCCTTTCATTTCGCTGTCAGCAACGGTTTCAGTCAGAGGGGCTGTCATGCTAACGCGCCTTATGACTGCTGTTCCAGCCTGGCCACCCCAAAGCGCACCGCGCCTGTTTGTCGAAGAGCAACTTGCCGATGGCCTGACCCTATCGATCGAAGGGCCGCAGGCACATTACCTGTTGCACGTTTTGCGGCTCAAGCCTGGTGAAGCCGTCATTTTGTGCGACAATAGTACTGGCGCATGGGCAGCAGAAGCTGTCACCGTCAGCAAACGGGGGCTCGAATTGCGAGTGACCGCTCATCTGGCACCGTGCGAAGATGTGCCCGATCTCTGGCTGCTCGCCGCGCCGATCAAGCGCGCACGGTTCGATATGATGATCGAAAAGGCGTGCGAACTTGGCGTTGGCCGGATCGTTCCGGTCAAGACGCAGCGGACAGTGATCGACAGGATCAACCCGGACCGGATGCGTGCGCAGGTGATCGAAGCAGCCGAACAATGCGGACGGACGGCGTTGCCCGAAATCGTGCCGGTCCTGAAGCTGGCTGCGGTGCTTGCCGACTGGCCCGAAGATCGCACGCTCTATTTTGCCGACGAAACCGGTGGCGACGCCTTTGCACCGCACGCCGGGCCCGCCGCGATCCTGATCGGCCCCGAAGGCGGATTGACGCCAGCAGAGCGCGACGCGATCCGGTTATTGCCGCAAACGCGTGCCATCACGCTCGGCCCCCGTATCTTGCGCGCTGAAACCGCAGCTTTGACGGCCATTGCAATCTGGATGGCCGCAGCCGGAGACTGGCGCTCTAGTTGATCCGCGTGCGAAACCGCACGGTGAAGCTGCTGTTGGCGGCCATCGTCCCTTGCGGATTGATGCGGATCGCCTGCATCGCGGTATCGTAACCTGCAGCAGGCGTATAAGCGTATGTCGCGCCGCCATTGTTCGAATATGCGATATTCCCCGCCCCAAGCGTCAGCCCGCTGGTTCCGGGCACGAATTCGAAATTGGTCGTCAAAGGCCCGACACCGTCAATGTCCCCATTAAAAAATGTCATCGCCGTCGGCAAAATGTCAGTCAGCACCAGCGATGCCGCATCGACCGGGCTTGAATCGCTATTGGTCACCGTCAGCGAATAGAGACTGTCAGACCCAGGAATGTTGAACCGATTGGGATCGGTGATGATCGAGGTCAATGGTGCCTGAGTCTTTGCCATCGTGATGCCAGGCAGCGGGCACCAGCTGATCGCCTGAATACCGATTGCCTGCTGGCCGGTCGCACCGCCATCGGGAAAATTGCCGTAACGGATTTCGACCTGCGTCACGGGCTGCACAAACGAAGCAGTGACGGTGCCGGTATTGGCATTGTTCCCACTTGCGCCGGTCCCAAGCCCCTCGCGGATCGTGATCGTTCCCGGGGTGGTTGTCGGCCCGAGCGTCATTGAGCTATTGGCGTTGGTCAGCGGGCCACCGGTATTGTTGTTGCCGTGCGGCGTCACCAAGGCGGGATTATAGTTCGACGCGCCATTGATGCCGTTGACGTGCAGCCAGTCGCGAAACTGGTTCGCTGTAAAATCGACATCGTTGACCTGCATCGTCAGATCGCGGATCGGCGTGGCAAAAGTCAATCGCGTGACGACCACCCGGTTGTTGACCGCAACATCTGCCGTCCGCCCGGTGAAAATCGCCCCGATGACCAGATTGTTCAATCCGACACCATCGGTGACCAGACCCGAAATCGCCGGCATCTGAGCCCCGGCGACGATTGAGGACGACAGACCGTTGGTGATCCAGTCGACGGTGAAGTTCTGATTGCCGAGCGAGGTGCTTGTCCCGGTATAGGTGTAGCTGCTGGCATAATTCAGCGTCGCGGCAGCCTGAGTTGCGAAGGTGAAATTATACTGGTTCGTCACAGGGCAAACCGCACCTGTTACAGTAGCACAGCACAGCAGCGACAACGCAGCCGACACGCGCACAAGCCCAGTATTCGCTTTTCCGTACTTCATCTCGTGTTCGTTATGACGCCAAAGCCTTAGGAATTGGTTAGGGTAACGATATCGCTCGGTTGCAGACGAAAACCCGTTTCAACTCGCCGCCGAGCCGCTAAAGCACTGCCATGAGCACACGTACCGACAGCGGCAAGGCCGACCCCTTTATTGAAACCCGCGCCGATATGATCGGATTTTTCTCAGGTGGAGAAAAGCCGCGCGAACGCTGGCGGATTGGCACCGAGCATGAAAAATTCGTGTATCGCACCGCCGATTGTCGCGCCCCATCATATGACGAACCCGGCGGGATCCGCGATCTGCTGATGGCGATGACGCGGTTCGGGTGGGAGCCTGTTTATGAAGGCGGCAACGTCATCGCGCTTGCGGGCAGCGACGGCACCGTCAGCCTCGAGCCTGCGGGCCAGCTCGAATTATCGGGCGCGCCACTCGAAAATCTGCACCAGACCTGCGCCGAAACCGGGCGTCATCTCAAACAAGTCAAGGAAGTCGGCGCCGAACTCGGCCTCGGGTTTCTGGGGCTGGGCATGTGGCCCGACAAACGCCGTGACGAACTGCCGGTGATGCCCAAGGGCCGTTACAAGATCATGCTCGAACACATGCCGCGCGTCGGCAGCATGGGGCTCGACATGATGCTGCGCACCTGCACGATCCAGACCAACCTCGATTATCATTCCGAAGCAGACATGGTGAAGAAATTCCGCGTCAGCCTCGCGCTCCAGCCGCTCGGCACCGCGCTGTTTGCCAATTCGCCGTTTACCGAAGGCAAGGCCAACGGGTTCCTGTCATATCGCAGCCATATCTGGACCGACACCGATCCGCATCGCACCGGCATGTTGCCCTTCGTGTTCGAAGACGGGTTCGGTTACGAACGCTATGCCGATTACGCGCTCGATGTGCCGATGTATTTCGTGTTTCGCGACGGGAAATATATCGACGCGGCGGGCCAGTCGTTCCGAGATTTCCTCGAAGGCCGATTGCCCGCACTCCCTGGCGAAACGCCGAGGCTGTCCGACTGGGTCGATCATCTGTCGACCGCGTTTCCCGAGGTGCGGCTCAAAAGTTTTCTCGAAATGCGCGGTTCGGATGGCGGGCCGTGGAACAGGATTTGCGCGCTGCCCGCTCTCTGGGTCGGGTTGCTTTACGATCAGACCGCGCTCGATGCGGCGTGGGATTTGGTCAAGGATTGGAGCATCGCCGATCATCAGCGCATTCGCGATGCCGTCCCGCGCGAAGGGCTGTGCACACCGGTACCCGGCGGGCGCACGATGCAGGATCTGGGACGCGACGTGATCGAGATTGCGGCAAAGGGGCTCTCGGCCCGCGGTGAAGTCAATTCGATGGGCGATAATGAAACTGGCTTCCTCAATCCGCTCCGCCAGATCGTCGATAGCGGCATTTCGCCTGCGCACCAGTTGCTCGAACGCTTCGAAAAGGAATGGGGCGGCGATATGGCAAAACTCTATGCGGCGATGAGTTTTTGATCGTTTTCGGACGCAGTGCTGGCCCCGCCACCATCTGACGTCCGGGCGTCAGACGGTGGAGGGGCCACTTGCACCGTATCGAATTGTCCTATGCAATTCCCTGTTTATTCTTGACATTTGGGCAGGCTTCTGCCTAACGCAGCGCGATGTCCGGAAGCGCTTTTGCAACTGGGCAGGCCCGTTCGGGCGGGGGCGGATGGCCGGTTTTCGCGATACCGGTGCAAAGCCTTTCGACAGAACCGGGCCTCGGGCTTGTCCTCCTTCGCTTGCGTCAGCGAGTGATGGGGGATGACAAAGCTGCCGCACGGTGGATGGCGTTGGCCGTGCAGGCGCCCGGGGTCCGTCAGGATGGACAATGTCTTGGCCGTAACGCGCGACGACGGGGCGGACAGCGGCGGGAATGGCAAACCCGACGTCATAGAAATCGTCGTACGGCGTTCAGTGCCTTCCCTTATGGGCCTGTCCGATACTTTGGCACCGGGGCCAGTTGCCCGGCGAGACTTGAAGCCCAACGCGGCGCACATCGTGCGGCCCGCGGTTTTGGCGTGGCTCATTCGGGTTCACGCAAAGCCGCCAAGCCGCCAAGGGAGGTTGGCACATACACCTTAATCCTCTGCGGCCTCTGCGCCCTCTGCGTGAACCCGTCTATTTCACGCAGAGGCCGCAGAGGAGGAGGATGCGAGGCGCAGAACTTCATTCTCTGACCGATCCGCGCTGCCCGGAGAATTGGTTCTCCTGCCTGCGGCGCGCGCCCTTGGCGTCTTGGCGGCTTGGCGCGAGATGGCTCGGTGTGTGTAGATTAAGGACAAGCCACGCGAAAAGCGCGGGCCGCACGATGTGCGCCGCGTGGGGTCGTAAATCTTGCCGGGTGGACTGGCCCCGGTGCCAAAGTATCGGACAGGCCCATAAGGGAAGGCACTGA
>JANOQL010000309.1:0-3509 GCA_031414835.1 Sphingomonadales bacterium
GAGCCGCAGGGTTCAACCGCCCGAGCACGCGTCGGATTTTGGCGAGCTCGTCCATCAGTTCGCGCTTGTTCTGGAGGCGGCCAGCTGTGTCGACGATCAGCACGTCGATGCCCGTCGCGGTGGCCTTTTTCACCGCGTCGAACACGATCCCTGCCGCGTCGCCGCCTTCCGGCCCGGTCACGATTGGAACGCCGAGCCGCTCCGCCCAGATCTTGAGCTGTCCGATGGCCGCCGCGCGAAACGTATCGCCCGCGGCGAGCATCACGCCATAATCCTGTTCGAGGAACAGGTGCGCCATCTTGGCAATTGTAGTCGTCTTGCCCGACCCGTTGACGCCGATCACTAGGATCACTTGCGGGCGCGGAAACGCCTCGATCTCGAGCGGCTTGGCGACGGGGGCGAGCACGCGGGCAATCTCTTCAGCGAGGACTTCGCGGATGCCAATCTCGTCGATGCCGCGATCATAGCGTTCGTCGCCGAGCCGCGCTCTGACACTGGCGGCCATAGCGGGACCAAGGTCCGATGCGATCAGCGCATCTTCGATGTCATCGAGGCTTTCGGTATCGAGCTTCGATTTGGTGACGAGGCCCGACAGGTTTTCACCGAGCCGTTCGGACGTCCGCTTGAAACCGCTAAGCAGCCGCTCGCTCCATGATGCCTCACTCATACGGGGCGCGCAGTCAGCGTATCGCCGTCGCTGGCAGTGATGATCAGATCGGTCATGGTCCCCTGCATATTGCCGCTGGCGAGCGAGGCTTCAAGCCGGACGTTTGCGAAAGTGTCGAGATGGCCGGATTGATTGTCGAGCTCGATCAGTGCGCGCTGGCGGGTGCCGATCAGGCTGTTGCACCATTTTGCTTTGCGCGCATACGCATGGGCGCGGAGTTCGGCAGCACGCGCTTTCGCCACTTCGCGTCCCGCCTGCGGCATCCGCGCCGCCGCTGTGCCGGGGCGCGGTGAATAGGGGAAAACGTGCGCGAACACGATGTCGCACGTGTCGATCAATGCGCGCGAGGCGTCGTGCATCGCTACGTCCTCAGTGGGGAACCCCGCGATCAGATCAGCCCCGATGGCGATTTCGGGCCGCCTGGCTTTGACGCGTTCGACCAGCGCGATGGCCTGCGCGGCTGAGTGGCGGCGCTTCATCCGTTTGAGGATCAGATCATGCCCGTGCTGAAGCGACAGATGGAGGTGCGGCATGATACGAGGCTCTCCGGTAATCAAGTCTTCGAGCAGCGGATCGATTTCGGCGCAGTCGAGCGATGACAGGCGCAAGCGGGGCAGGGCAGGAACGTCGCGCAAGACCGCTTCGACCAGCTGGCCCAAAGTCCTGCGCTGGTCGAAATCCTGACCATAGCTGCTGAGGTCGATGCCCGTCAGCACAACTTCGTGCTGACCGCGATCTACTGCCGCTTTGACGGCATCAATAACGGCATCGGCAGCGATTGACCGCGAGGCACCGCGCGCAATCGTGGTGATGCAGAATGTGCAATCATGGTCGCAGCCATTTTGCACCTCGATGAACGCGCGGGCGTGTGTCTCGCCTGATACCGAAGGCGTGGCGCGACGCGGTTTGTCCCAGATTTCGGAGATTTCGGGCATCGCGACGAGCGACGCACTCGTCCGTGCGCAGCCGGTGAGCGCAATCCGCGCATCGGGCCGCGCTTGTGCCGCGCGACGGATCGCTTGCCGCGCCTGTCGTTCGGCTTCGGCGGTCACCGCGCAGCTGTTGATCACGATCAGATCGTTTTGACCCGCCAGGTCGCGCGCCAGCGTTTCGCCCTCGGCCATGTTGAGGCGGCATCCGAAGTTGATGACGTCCACGCTCATCCGAAGCGCGACCAGTCGGTCTCGCCGGTGAAAACGTGGGTTGCGGGGCCGCGCATTGTGATCGCGTCGCCGCTCCAGTCGATGACAAGTTCCCCGCCGGGGAGTGAGACCGTCACAGGCCCAGTCACGCGGCGGGAACGGATTGCGGCAACTGCCGTCGCACAGGCTCCGGTGCCGCACGCCAGCGTCAGCCCCACGCCACGCTCCCATACGCGGAGGCTCAGCGAAGACGGGCCAGTGATCGTCGCGACATTGACGTTGATCCGTTCGGGAAATAGCGGATCGTGCTCGATGACTGGCCCCAGAGTGTCGAGGGCCACGGCATCGCAGTCGGGCACGAAGAAAATGACATGCGGATTGCCGACATTGACTGCCATCGGGCGATCGAGGCCTTCCCAAGCGACGGGCAGATCGGTGGTGTCCATCGGCATTGAAAGCGGGATCGCATTCCAGTCGAACCGCGGCGCGGGGTAGGTAACGGTCGCGGCGTTATCGGCAGGGTCGGTTTCGAATACGCCACCAAGCGTCTCGATCCGGGCAGGCTTTCCGAGCAACACCGCAACGCAACGTGCAGCATTGCCGCAGGCTTCGACCTCGCTGCCATCGACGTTGAAGATGCGCATTCTGGCATCGGCAGTTTCGGAAGGTTCGAGAAGGATCAGTTGATCGCATCCGATGCCTGTGCGCCGGTTGGCAATTGCAGCCGCGCGCGGGATCGTCATTTCAACCGGCGTCACGCGCGCATCGATCACGACAAAGTCGTTGCCCAAACCGTGCATTTTGTGGAACCGCGCCTGCATCGGCGCGGCCTTACTGGGTCAGCGCGGCCTTAGCCAGCCTTGCGGAGCGGTTCGCCGAAGCCAGGCATCGGAATAATCTCGGCGCTTTCCTTCGGCTCGCTGCGCAGTGCCGGCAGCAGGTTGCGTTCGGCGAGAAGCGTCCGCGTTTGCGCAATCGATGCCGGGCGACCAAAATGCCATCCCTGGCCCTTGTGGCATCCGAGCTGACGCAGCCGTTCTTCGATGGCCGCATCTTCGATGCCTTCGGCAGTCACGGGCAGGCCGAGACTGTCTCCCAGCCGCGTGATCGCGTTGACGATTGCGGCGCTTTCGGCATTTTCGGTGATCGAGGTGACGAAGCTCTTGTCGATCTTGATCCGGTCGAACGGCAGTGCGCGCAAATGGGCGAGCGACGAATAGCCTGTCCCGAAATCATCGAGGGCAAGCTGGATGCCCTGATTTTTGAGGCTGCCGACAATCGACTGCGCCAGCGCCAGATTTTCGAACAATGAGGTCTCGGTGATTTCGATCTCAAGCCGCGTCGCAGGAAAACCTGTTTCGACAAGCAGCTTGACGAGCTTTTGTGCGAGCCACGGATCTTTAAGCTGCGTCGGCGAGATGTTGACCGAAATCAACAGTGACGAATCCCATGTCTTTGCTTCAAGGAAGGCTTGCCGCATGACTGACATCGACAGATCGGCGATCAAACCCGTTTCTTCGGCGACAGGAATGAAATTGTCTGGCGCGACCAGTCCGCGGGTTGGGTGATCCCAGCGCGCGAGCACTTCGAAACCCGTAAGGCGACCGGTCGTCAGATCGATCTGCTGTTCGAAATAGGGCACAAATTCACCGCGCGGAATGCCAGCGCGAAGCCCTGATTCGGTATCGTTGCGAACTTGA
>JANOQL010000310.1:0-2760 GCA_031414835.1 Sphingomonadales bacterium
CCTTCGCTGCACGCGTTGGCTTCATCATGCGCATGATATTTCTTCGAACGACGGATGATCTTGCCGTAGAGCGGGTGCTTGACCTTGCGCTCTACCTTGACGACCACCGTCTTGTCGGTCTTGTCCGAGACGACCGTCCCGGTCAGGATACGTTTTGGCATCGTGTCTCGTCCTTATGCCTTGGCCGACGAAGCTGTGCGCTGCGTCTGCAAGGTTTTGATCCGGGCAATGTCGCGGCGCACTTCACGCACGCGCGACGGCTTTTCCAGCTGGTTGGTCGCCGCCTGAAAGCGGAGGTTGAACGCCTCACGCTTCAAATCGACAAGCTGTTGTGACAGCTGATCGTCGGTCTTGACCTTGAGTTCGGTAATCTTGGTCATCAGCGGGCTCCCAGATGCGATGTGTCGCCCAAACGCGCGATCACCTTGACCTTGATCGGCAACTTCATCGCCGCGCGCTGAAAAGCGACCGCAGCAATGGGTCCAGGAACACCATCGAGTTCGAACAAAATCCGGCCGGGCTTAACGCGAGCGACCCAGAATTCGGGGGCGCCCTTACCCTTACCCATGCGAACTTCGGCAGGCTTTGACGACACCGGCACATCGGGGAAGATGCGGATCCACAACCGCCCCTGACGCTTGATGTGACGCGTGATCGCGCGGCGAGCCGCCTCGATCTGACGCGCAGTGATCCGCTCGGGCTCCATCGCCTTCAGGCCATATGACCCGAAATTGAGCGACGTGCCACCAGCTGCATCGCCATGGATGCGGCCCTTGTGCGCCTTGCGGAACTTGGTTTTCTTCGGTTGAAGCATTTCTCTGTTCCCTTAACGCCGCCGATTAACGACGGTCATCGCGCGCCGGGCGCACGCCCGAAGTCTGCGCTTCCATCATCAGGCGATCGGTTGCCATCGGATCGTGTCCAAGGATTTCGCCCTTGAAGATCCAGACCTTGATCCCGCACACACCATAAGCAGTGTGCGCTGTGGCTTCGGCATAATCGACGTTTGCGCGAAGCGTGTGCAGCGGAACCCGGCCTTCGCGATACCATTCAGTCCGTGCGATTTCGGCACCACCAAGGCGGCCACCGCAATTGATCCGGATGCCTTCTGCACCAAGCCGCATCGCCGATTGCACCGCGCGCTTCATCGCACGACGGAACGCAATCCGACGCTCGAGCTGGTCTGCGATCCCTTGCGCCACCAGCCGGCTATCGACTTCAGGCTTGCGGATTTCGACGATGTTAAGCGACACATCCGATGTCGTCATTGCACCGATCTGCTTGCGCAGCTTTTCGATGTCGGTGCCCTTCTTGCCGATGATCACGCCAGGGCGCGCAGCAAAGATCGAAACACGGCATGTTTTGGCCGGACGCTCGATCACCACCTTCGAAATCGCAGCCTGCGGCAGCGATTTGATGATGAACGCACGGATTTTGAGATCCTCGAGCAGCAACCGACCATAATCGGCGCCTTCGGCGTACCAGCGGCTGTCCCAAGTGCGGTTGATCTGGAGACGCAGGCCGATCGGATTTGATTTCTGACCCATGGCTTACGCTTCCTCTTCGACTTGACGCACGACAACGCGGATGCGGCTGAACGGCTTGACGATCCGAGCCGAACGGCCACGCGCACGGGTTGCAAACCGCTTCAACGAGATCGATTTTCCGACACTCGCCTCAGCAACGACCAGCGCGTCGACATCGAGATTGTGGTTGTTCTCGGCATTCGCAATCGCGCTCGCCAGAACCTTCTTCACATCGACGGCCATCGCCTTCTTTGAGAAGGAAAGGACATTCAGTGCGTGACCGGCCTTCTGGCCGCGGATCAAACCCGCAACCAGATTAAGCTTCTGCGCAGACCCGCGGATCGTGTTGCCGACCGCAAGCGCTTCATTGTCGCCAACGCGACGCGGAGCTTTGGGCTTGGACATTTATCGTTTGCCCTTCTTGTCGGCAGCATGGCCGGGGAAATAACGCGTTGGCGCAAATTCACCGAGCTTCATGCCCACCATGTCTTCGTTGACGCTCACAGGAACAAACTTGCGACCGTTATAGACGTTGAAGGTCAACCCCACGAACTGCGGCAAAATCGTCGAACGGCGCGACCATGTTTTGATCGGGCCAGACCGATTGCCCGCATCCTGTGCGGTTTCGGCTTTTTTCAACAGATGCAGGTCAACAAACGGACCTTTCCAGACGGACCGGGCCATGACTACCTCTTCTTCTTCGCGTGACGTGACCGGATGATCATCTTGTCAGTCGATTTGTTCGAACGCGTGCGCGCACCCTTGGTTGGCTTGCCCCATGGCGTCACCGGATGGCGACCGCCTGAGGTCCGGCCTTCACCACCGCCGTGCGGGTGATCGACCGGGTTCTTCGCAACACCGCGTGTCAGCGGCTTGATCCCGCGCCAGCGATTGCGACCTGCCTTGGCAAGATTGGTGTTGGCATTGTCAGGGTTCGACACCGCACCCACTGTCGCCATGCAATCCGAACGGATGTAGCGCTGCTCGCCAGAATTAAGGCGGACAATCACCATCCCGCGATCACGACCGACGACCTGCACATATGTGCCTGCCGAACGTGCAATCTGGGCACCCTTGCCGGGCTTCATTTCGACATTGTGCACGATCGTGCCGACCGGGGTCTGGCCGATTTCCATCGCATTGCCGGGCTTCACATCGGTTTTCTTTGCAGCAATCACCTTGTCACCCGGCGAAAGTCGCTGTGGCGCGATGATGTATGCCTGCTCACCATCGG
>JANOQL010000311.1:0-1504 GCA_031414835.1 Sphingomonadales bacterium
ATATTGCGTTGTCGTGAGTGCGCGAAAGCCGATCAGAGAGACGCGGTCCGAAAGGATTGCTGCCGCATGGTGGAATGCCATATTTCACCTGATATTTCTGACATGCTTATTCAGCATATCGTTTGCCTCCGCACTTCTTGGGCGGCACTTGTTTGCTCCGCCTTGGGGTCATCTGATGCTGCTGATCGGCTTTTGTTCAGGCGCTGCTGCGGGATGGACCGCAGCTGATCGTTTCAGCCCGATGATCGCTGATCGGATCATCAAATTGCATCTGCGGCACAGACGTTCATCAAATGATGATGAGCGACGCTAATGCCGAAAGTCTTCAGCCAGTCGGGCTCTCGATTTCACTTCTATTCCCGTGAGGGCAATCCGCGCGAGCCAGTGCACGTTCACGTCGCCAAACCCGATGCCGATGCCAAATTCTGGCTACGCCCGGATGTTGTCTTGGCCAAGAACGATGGACTGTCCCCGCGAGAATTGCGTTTGGTCACGGAAATCGTAAAAGAACGCAGACAGGAAATTGAAGATGCGTGGAACAAGCACTTTGCCACAGGCAACAACGATCAGGTTTGACGAAGACTCGCTTTGGGTCGGCTTAACCGATGGCAGGACGGTCGGCGTTCCGCTGGCGTGGTTCCCGCGTTTGCTTGAAGGTAATGAACAAGACCGCGCTGATTTCTTCATTTCGCCGAGCGGCATCCACTGGGAAGCGCTTGACGAAGACATCTCGATAGCGACGGTGCTAGCAGATCAGGTGGGCAACGAGCACCGTCAAGCCGCATGAGCTTCAACACCTTCGGACGCGTTTTCCGCTTTACCACTTGGGGCGAATCGCACGGGCCAGCGATTGGCGCGGTGGTCGATGGCTGCCCGCCGGGGATCGCCTTGTCCGAGGCTGACATCCAGCCGTTTCTCGACAAGCGCCGTCCGGGGACGAGCAAGTTCACGACACAGCGGCAGGAAGCTGACCTCGTCCGGATATTGTCAGGCGTATTCGAAGGGCGGACGACGGGCACGCCGATCAGCCTGATGATCGACAACACCGATCAGCGGTCGAAGGATTATTCCGAAGTCGCCAAGGCGTATCGCCCAGGACATGCCGACTATAGCTATGATGCCAAATACGGCTTTCGCGATTATCGCGGCGGCGGGCGGAGTTCGGCGCGCGAAACCGCGTCACGCGTTGCTGCAGGCGCGGTGGCGCGCGCGGTGATGCCTGAGGTCGAGATCCTCGCCTATGTCGTCGAAATCGGTGGCGACGCGATCGATCGCGACAATTTCGAGGCCGCACAGATTGGCAAGAACCCGTTTTTCTGTCCCGATGAGGCGGCGGCGGGACGTTGGGAAAAACTGGTCGACGAAGCGCGTCTGGCGGGGTCATCACTTGGCGCCGTGATCGAGTGCGTGGCCACTGGCGTGCCCCCCGGGTGGGGCGCGCCGATCTACGCCAAGCTCGACAGTGAGCTTGCCGCCGCGATGATGAGCATCAATGCGGTCAAGG
>JANOQL010000312.1:0-3890 GCA_031414835.1 Sphingomonadales bacterium
GGAGACCATCCCGCCCGATCCCATACCCGACGCCGAGCCTCGACCCGCCAGCGCCATGATCGCGGCATCGATCTTCGCCACCCGTTCGATCCGCGTGGCAGCGGGATCGGTCGCAGGATCGGCGGAATACAGCCCATCGACATCCGACAGCAGGATCACCCGCGCGGCCCCCGCCACCTGCGCGACGCGCGCGGCCAGCCGGTCATTATCGCCAAAGCGGATTTCGGCGGTCGCGACGCTGTCATTCTCGTTGATCACTGGCACCACACCAAGCGACATCAGCCGGTCGAGCGTCGCACGCGCATTGAGGTAGCGCCGCCTGTCCTCAAGATCGTCCAATGTCAGCAGCATCTGCGCCGCCGTCAGCCCCTGTTCGCCGAGCAGTTCGGCCCAGACGCCCGCCAGCGCGATCTGCCCGACGGCAGCGGCGGCCTGCGCATCCTCAAGGCTCGCTCGCCCGCCCTTGCCCAGTTCCAGCCGCCGCGCGCCGAGCGCAATCGCCCCCGAAGACACAATGGCGATCTGCGCTCCTGCGGCAATCTGCGCAGCAACGTCTGCGACGAGGGTGGAGAGCCAAGCCCGCCGCACCTGCCCCTGCGGATCGACGAGCAACGCCGATCCAACCTTGACGATGATGCGGGCAGGAGGCGTGGTCATGAAGCGCGGTTAGCGGGGGCAGGGGATTTGGGCAAATGGGGGCAGATGTTGGCGGCTAGCGACGTTCGACGACGTCTGTTCTTTCAGGCGATGGCTTCAATGCCCTTGCGGTCGATGACGTCAAGCAGACGCGCCGAAGCGCCGCCGGGTTTCTTGTTGCCCTGTTCCCATTGCGCAACCGTGCTGGCACCCACGCCGACCATGATCGCGAAGACCGGCTGGCTCATCCGCGTCCTGCTGCGAATGCGGCGGACATCGGCTGCTGTAAAAACCCGCTTCTTCGGCAGGCATAGCTCGTCCATCATCCGCATCGTGATCGCATCCATGGCACCGACCTCGTGCAGGTCTTTCGCCATGTCATGTGCTATATTCAGAATGTCGCTCATCATCTGCACTCCAGTTCCAAAATTGTGCCTTTTGCCTTCAGCGCGTCGATCTGGCGATCATCGGCGTCCACCAAGGCCGACGCGTTCGCGCTGAGGGCGCTTCGTTCGCGCGAGGTGATGTTCGCCCGGGCGTTCTTCGGAAAGCCGTAGAGAAAGAAAACGCGCTCCGCATTCGACTTCCTGAACCCCAAGATCGTCCTGTATCCGCCCGACTTTCCCCCTTCGCGCCGCGCGATGCGCTTTTTGAACAGATAGCCGCCCAGATCGGCATCATACTGCCCGGAAAAAGCCTCTGCGGCCGCATGGCAAAGATCGACATCGCTGATTGCATCTCCGGCTGCCCAACGACTGAAATGCTTGCCCTTGAACGCCCTCATAGCATTTCTCTATCACTGAGTGATAGGCTTGTCGATGGTATTGGCGATGTATGGTGTTCTACCTACGGCATTTCTTTCTCGTCAGCCCGCACTTGATGCGGGCCAAGGCTGCCTTTGCAGTGACGGTGGAAGCGCCTGACCTTTCCCTGCGGACGCTCAAGCCAAACCCCGCATCAAGTGCGGGGCGACGGGAGGAATGTCAGAATATGGAGACCGACTGGTCGTTAGAAGCGAAGATAGCTGTCTTGTCAGCGCACGTCGATTGCCTGACTGGCAACCGGCAACACGTCCTTGATCATGAACGCATTGAACGCCTGCGGTTCCTCAAACGGCGGCGAATGCGCCGATTGTTCGAACCATTTGAACTGCTTCAATGGCGCTTCAATCTTCTCAAAATACTCGTGCGCAAGACCGGCATCGGTGTTGCGATCATATCGACCGGCGACGATGAAAACGGGAACCGTGAAGCGCGTTGCTTTGCCCATCCAGTCAACTTTATCGATCTCCTCTTTGAGCGCATCTCCCGAAAAATTCTGTCCCGCCATGAAATTAACCCCGTCATACCAGGTCATCTCGCTCGCTTTGTATGAGGTTAGCATGAGTTGAAACAATGAAGTCGGCTTGTGCCAGGCACCGCCAAATTTCTCGAGCCAGCCGCGCTGGATCATCAGGCTGTCCATCGGATAGGGTGGGGGACCGATCTTGTTGAGGTCGGCAAGCGCCTTTGCATTCCCTCGCTTTTTGGCTTCTGCGAGCGTGAAGGCATAGGCGCGCCGTTCGCCTTCGGCCCCGTTCGCGATTTGCCCGATACCGACATAGGCCGCGACGTTTTCCGGATGCGCCTGTGCATAGGCGACACCGATACTCGTGCCCCAGCTATGTCCTGCTAGCACAACTTTTTCCTGCCCGAACCGGCGCTTCAATGTGCCGACGAGTTGATCAAGGTCAGCAACAAACTGCGATATCGTCATCGACTTGACGGGAATATCCGATGAATACGACCGTCCGGCACCTCTTTGGGTCCAGTGGACCACGACAAAGTGATCTTCGAGGGCCGCGTTATAGTTTCGCCACATCCCTGTGGCGTCCATGCCCGGACCGCCATTGAGCAAGATCAGGATCGGTGCTTTTGCATTGCGGCCTCTGATGGTGACCGATTGTTCGACACCGCCAAGCGTCATTCGTTCCATCGTAGCGACACTGCCTTGAACGACACTTCCCGAACTGTCGCGAAACGCGGGCGTGCTGCCGTATCGTCCTAGGTAGAGGTAAGCCGCCAGCCCCGAAATTATCGCAAAGATCAGGAGCCACTTCCGCATTCGGGAAGAGTAGGGAGGTCGGGTGCCTTTGCCAATTGGAATGCAAAGCCAGCATGGCCGCTTGCCCAGTTAACGGCGTGCTAGAGTCCACCGTCAAACACAATAACCGGGATGCCATTTGGGTCAGTAAGGTAAAGATAAGAACTGCCCCAAGGCCTCTTCGTAGGGCCACGGCACGCAATCGTCGGCGGCAACCCCGCCTTGAATGCCTCAAGATCTTCCGTTCGAAACTGTAGGCTCAGCCCGGCAAAATCCCCGGATTGCGGGCCTTCATAAATTTCGAGTAACGCTTCTCGTCCCTCGCCAGCAAGAGCGAGGATGCACCCAACATCATTCTCCTCCTGCCATTCCTCGACAATCTGCATCCCAAGGCAAATCATGAAAAAGGCGCGTGTCTCATCAAGTCTGGGCGTGATGATTTTTGTCTTAAGTGCTGAAGGCCACATCACAATCTCCTTCGACTGGTTATTCCCGTGTCAATGCGAAACGCTCATAGCCAGTAATCTGCTTGCGGTCAGCTACGGCTTACCGTCACGGAGGATCAGGACCGTCTGAAGGTCGTCAGCGCTGGTCCGCTCCGTTGTAAAAATGAGTTGAAGCTCATCGAATTGCCAGCATGAACCCTGCCATCGCGGCGACTCCCCACCCTCGACTTTCCGCACTCCAGCCACTAGCCGCCCCCACATGGACACACTCGATATTGCCTTTGCCGAAGCCCGGCGGTTTCTCGCCTCGCTCGATACGCGACCGGTCGCGTCGCGCGGGACGGTGGCGGAGATGCGCGCGCCTTTGCCAACGCACTTCCCCGCACACGGCATCGCCGCCGAAGACGTCGTGCGCGCGATTGCGGCGGCGGCGGAGCCGGGGTTGACGGGGAACGCCGGTGGGCGCTTTTTTGCGTGGGTGAAGGGCGGCGCGCTGCCGGCGTCGCTTGCGACTGACATCATGTGTTCGGCATGGGATCAGAATGTCGTGCTCGCCTCGACTAGCCCTGCAGGCGCTTCGCTTGAAGAGCTGGCGGGCCAGTTCCTGCTTGAGGCGTTGCGGCTGCCCGCCGAGTGCAGCTACGCCTTTGTGACTGGCTGCCAGATGGCGCACACGACAGCACTTGCTGCGGCGCGGCACACGGTGCTGGCGCGGCAGGGGTGGGA
>JANOQL010000313.1:0-1717 GCA_031414835.1 Sphingomonadales bacterium
AGCTGGATCGTGCATCGCGTGGCAAGCCCTGCCGCGACGATGTTCTTCGCCAGATAGCGGCTGATATACGCTGCCGAACGATCGACCTTGGTCGGATCCTTGCCGCTAAACGCGCCGCCGCCATGCGGGGCGGCACCGCCATAAGTATCGACAATGATCTTGCGCCCTGTAAGGCCCGCATCGCCATCGGGGCCGCCGATTTCGAAAGTGCCCGTCGGGTTGATATGGTATTCGGTTTCGCCAAGCAGATTAGCCGGGAGGATGTCTGTCACGACCGCTTTTACATAAGCGTGAAGCTCGGCTTCGTTGGCACCGCTATCATACCCGGGTGCATGCTGGGTTGAAACGACGATAGCTGTCGCGGCGACAGGAATGCTGCCCTCGTAGCGCAAAGTGACCTGGCTCTTTGCATCGGGTTCGAGAAATGGGGCTGCGCCTGAATGGCGGTCGGCGGCCATCCGCTCCAAAATCTTGTGGCTGTAATAGAGCGTCGCCGGCATGAGTTCGGGGGTTTCATCGGTCGCGTAACCGAACATGATCCCCTGATCGCCAGCGCCTTCATCCTTGTTGCCCGCTGCATCGACACCCTGTGCGATGTGATCTGATTGACCGTGGAGGTTGTTGACGAACGTAAATTGATCCCAATGGAATCCTTTTTGCTCGTAGCCAATTTCTTTCACCGTTGCGCGAACGACAGCCTCGATCTCTTCCTTAGCGCCCGGTGCCCACCAATCATTATCGCGCCATTCTTCCCGGTCCTTTTCATACACTCCCTTGCAGCGGATTTCTCCGGCAAGGCAGCAGAATTGCGTCGTCACCAGCGTTTCACACGCAATCCGCGCTTCGGGATCCTTCGACAAAAACAGATCGACGATCGCATCCGAAATCTGGTCGGCGACTTTGTCAGGATGGCCTTCGGACACCGATTCGGATGTGAAGAGATAAGAATGACGCATGGGAAACGGCCCTTCGAACGTGATATAAGGAATTCTTTAAGTGGCTGCCGCTCTAGCGACGGTTCTGCCGCAGTGCAACGCCTGCCCCGAACAGCAAGAGCGCGAACAGCAGCGGCAGGATATTGCCATAACGCGCGAACAGCGTTCGCGCGTGCGTTGGCGGCAGTCGCGTCTCAATGAAACCAGCGGTCTGGTACGGTAGCGATTTCATAACCACGCCATTGGCATCGATCACTGCGGAAATGCCGGTCGGAGTCGATCGGATGACGGGAATGCCTTCCTCGATTGCGCGGAGGCGGGCTTGCGCCAGATGCTGCGGCGGGCCCCAGCTGCCGAACCACGCATCGTTCGACGGATTGAAAAGGAAATCGGGGCGGTTCTTCGCGTCGATCACTTGCCCCGAAAAGATGATCTCGTAACAAATCTGCACACCTGCCTTGCCGAACCCCGGCACGGCAAAGCTCTGCGGCCCCAGCCCCGGCCAGAAATCGACCGTGCCGGGCACCAGCCGGGTGAGGCCGATCGCCGACAGGATCGGCTTGGCAGGGAGGTATTCGCCATAGGGCACCAGATGTGATTTGTCGTAACGCCACAGCAGCTTGCCTGCGCTGTCGAGCCCCCAGACATTGTTCCGGGCGCCGACCAGTTCTTCCTCGTAATAGCCATTGCTTTGGGTGCGTTTGAAATGCCGCACCACGCCGCCGAGCAGCAGCACATCCTTCGGCCCGAGCAATGCCGCGACGCGCGCGCGCGCGATCCGC
>JANOQL010000314.1:0-2004 GCA_031414835.1 Sphingomonadales bacterium
TCGTGGCTCGATTTCGAATTCGATGCCAAGGATATCGTCAACGTCCGCATCGATCGCAAGCGCAAGCTGCCCGTCACCGCGCTGCTCCAGTCGCTGGGCAATGCGACGCTCAAGGTGACGATGAAGAAGGACTCCAAGGGCAGCTTTGCCGTTGGTGATCATGTCCGCATCGGTGCCGCGCTGATGTGCAAGGTGATCGAGGTTCGTGGTGATTATGTCACGATCAAGGATCCGACAGGCCCGCTCAATTCGCACAGCAATGTGATCGAAAGCGAAGATGGCGAAACGCGCGGCGGCTATACCGTCGTCGCCCAAGGGATGAGCGCCGAGGAAATCCTCCACCGTTTCTACAATCTTGTCTCGTGGAAGCGCGGCAAGGGCGGCTGGCAGATTCCGTTCGTCCCCGAAACCTGGCGGAACCAGAAGCCGACGTTCGACATTGCCGATGCCGATTCGGGCGAAGTCGTGTTTGCGACGGGCCAGAAAATTACGCCGCGTGCTGCGACCAAGGCCGAAAAGGACGGGTTGAAGACGCTGCTGATCCCTACGGAAGAAATCTTCGGACGCTATTCGGCGCTCGATCTCGTCAATGAAACGACTGGCGAGATTTATATCGAAGCCGGTGAAGAAGTCTCTGCCGAAAATCTTGAAAAGCTCGATAATGCAGGTGTCGATGCGCTCGATCTGCTCGATATCGATCATGTCAATACAGGGCCGTGGATCCGCAACACGCTCAAGGTCGATAAGGCCGAAGACCGCGACATGGCACTGGATGCGATCTATCGCGTCATGCGCCCGGGCGAACCGCCAACGCGCGAAACCGCAGAAGCGCTGTTCGGCGGATTGTTTTTCGATTCAGAACGCTACGACCTTTCGGCAGTCGGCCGGGTCAAGCTCAACATGCGGTTGCAACTCGATGCACCTGACGATCATACGACGCTGCGTTCGGAAGATATCCTCGCAGTCGTCAAGACGCTCGTCGATCTGAAGGACGGCAAGGGCGAAATCGACGATATCGACAATCTCGGCAACCGCCGGGTGCGTTCGGTCGGCGAATTGCTCGAAAACCAGTATCGCGTCGGGCTGCTGCGGATGGAGCGCGCGGTCAAGGAACGCATGTCATCGGTCGATGTCTCGACTGTCATGCCCAACGACATGATCAACGCCAAGCCCGCGGTCGCCGCAGTGCGCGAATTCTTCGGATCGTCGCAGCTGTCGCAGTTCATGGATCAGACCAACCCGCTGTCCGAAGTGACGCACAAGCGCCGCGTGTCGGCATTGGGGCCGGGCGGCCTGACGCGCGAACGGGCAGGCTTCGAAGTCCGCGACGTTCACCCGACGCATTATGGTCGCATCTGCCCGATCGAAACGCCTGAAGGGCCGAACATCGGGCTGATCAACTCGTTGGCGAGCTTCAGCCGCGTCAACAAATATGGCTTCATCGAAACGCCGTATCGCAAGATCGTCGATGGTAAGGTCACCAACGACGTTGTCTATCTGTCGGCGATGGAGGAGGCCAAGCACACGATTGCGCAGGCCAACGCCGAATTGACCGAAGATGGCAGCTTCGTCGAAGAAGCCATTTCAAGCCGCGAAGCCGGTGAATTTCTGATCGCCCCGCGCGAACACATCACGCTGATGGACGTCAGCCCGAAACAGCTGGTTTCGGTTGCGGCGTCGCTCATTCCGTTCTTGGAAAACGATGACGCCAACCGCGCGCTGATGGGTTCGAACATGCAGCGGCAGGCGGTGCCATTGGTGCAGGCCGAAGCGCCGTTTGTCGGCACGGGCATGGAAGAAACCGTGGCGCGCGATTCGGGCGCTGCGATTGCGGCCAAGCGCGGCGGGATCGTCGATCAAGTTGATGCGACGCGGATCGTGGTCCGTGCAACAGGCGCAGTCGAAGCCGGAAGCTCGGGCGTCGATATTTACACGCTGCAAAAATTCCAGCGGTCGAACCAGAACACCTGCATCAACCAGCGTCCGCTGGTGAAGGTCGGCGAT
>JANOQL010000315.1:0-8298 GCA_031414835.1 Sphingomonadales bacterium
GCGCGCTGGCACGATATTGATGGGCGTGCCGACGTTTTACACACGCCTGCTCGCCGATCCTGAATTCGGGCGCGATGATGTGGGCACTATGCGATTGTTCATTTCGGGTTCGGCCCCGCTGCTGGCAGATACGCACCTGGCGTTCGAAGAGCGCACCGGCCATGCGATCCTCGAACGCTACGGGATGACCGAGACGGGGATCATCAGTTCCAACCCTTTGGAAGGCGAGAGGGTCGCAGGCACCGTCGGTTATCCGCTGCCCGGTGTCGACGTCCGCATTGCCGACGCCGATGGCCTCGACATCGCACATGGCGAGACGGGATCGATCGAAGTTCGCGGCCCCAATGTCTGCAAGGGCTATTGGCGCAATCCTGCAAAAACGGTCGAGGATTTCCGGCCCGACGGCTGGTTCATCACTGGCGATCTGGGCACGATGGCAGACGATGGCCGCGTGACAATCATCGGGCGCGGCAAGGATCTGATTATTTCTGGTGGATACAACATTTATCCCAAAGAGGTCGAAACCGTGATCGACGCGGTGCCAGGAGTTATCGAAAGTGCGGTGGTCGGTATCGCGCATCCCGATTTCGGCGAAAGCGTGGTGGCCGTCGTGACCGGCACTGTCGATCTCGGGGCTGTCGAGGCAGCTGCAAAGACCAATCTCGCCCGGTTCAAACATCCGCGCCACTATGCAGTGGTCGCCGAGCTGCCACGAAATGCGATGGGCAAAGTGCAAAAGAACGTACTGCGCGAGCAATATCGTGATGTGTTCGCTGCCTAGCGCACGCCGAACGTCCAGCCTTCGGTATGGGCGATTTCGGGGGTCATTCCCGAAGGTTGCCACAACTCGGCATCGCTATGAACATGGCGGAGCCACGCCGACGTCACAATCGCATCGGTGGCGTGATCGGTATACCGGGGCAGCGGAGTGTGTGGTTGCGAACCGAACGCACCAAGCGCTGCGTCCAGCCCTGCTGCGTCCCTGATCTTGCTGAGTCCTTTGCGCAGGCCCGCTGCACGCGCAGCGATCGAGGTGTAGATTTCGACGATAACCGGGCCTGTTGCGGGCACGATATCGAACGGCCAAACGGGAACGGTCCCGGACAGCCTGTTCAACACACGCATTCCGGTCAGGCTCGATTTGCCCACCTGTGCGGCGCCTACAAGATTGAAACAACTGACTGGAGAAACGCCGCTGCCCCGCTGGCGATGTTCCACGACACGCATCCGTCCCGCACCTCCGCCAAACGCTGCGCCTTCTCTTCCCCCGTGACGCCGGAAATATCGGCTGTAGTTGGCGTGATCGACGAAACTCGTCACGCCGAGATGGGGCTCGCCTGAGCAAACCTCATCGACCAAAGCCCAAAGCGCGCGTGCGTGTTCGGGAGCGGGAAATCCCGGGAAATAACCTCCGGCATCGACAAAGGGGAGTGCGGGCGAAAGATCGAGGCCGATCAATATGTTCGAGCCTTGTTTGGCACTGTCCATCAGCCATTCGAGGATTGCGGCACGTGACCAGCCACCTTCCGGAGCGATCAGCGCGGGCGGTTCGGTCCCCGGTTTGCAAAAAGCCATCGCCAGCCCTTTGGGCCGGGCGACAGCCTGACCCGACCAGTCGATGCAGACGAAGCCGTCGAAGCTACGCACTGCCCTGTCTCAACGTGTCCCAATAGGCAATCCGCTCGGCAATCTTCGCCTCAAACCCGCGATCGACGGGTCGATAAAATGCTTGGGGCAGCATTTCATCGGGCCAGTAATTCGCGCCTGAGAACCCCTCTTCGGCGTCATGATCGTAAGCATAGCCCTTGCCATAGCCCAGATCCTTCATCAGCCGCGTGGGTGCGTTGACGATGTTCATCGGAGGCATCAGCGATCCGGTATCACCCGCAGCCTTCCACGCAGCTTTTTGCGCTTTGTATGCCGCATTCGATTTGGGGGCAGTCGCACAATAAAGGCACGCCTGAACGATCGCGAGTTCGCCTTCGGGCGAGCCAAGAAAGTCATAGGCGTCCTTGGCCGCAAGGCACTGGACCAGCGCTTGCGGATCGGCAAGGCCGACATCCTCGCTGGCAAAGCGCACGAGCCGCCGTAGGACATAAAGCGGCTCTTCGCCTGCCACCAGCATACGCGCCAGCCAGTAAAGCGCGGCGTGCGGATCCGAGCCGCGTAACGATTTGTGAAGCGCCGAAATCAGGTTGTAATGCCCTTCGCGATCCTTGTCATACACCGGCATCCGGCGGTGGAGGAGCTCGGCGAGCGCAGCGGCATCGAGCGGCTCGGGCGGCGCGATTGCAAATAGTGTTTCAGCTTGATAGAGCAAAAAGCGGCCATCGCCATCGGCACTCTGGATCAAGGCAGAGCGGGCCTCTTCGGTGATCGAAAGCGGCACCTTCATCAGCACCTCTGCACGGGCAAGGAGCGCCGCGAGCGCCCCAGAATCGAGCCGGTGGAGGATCAGAACCCTTGCGCGGCTGAGCAGTGCTGCATTGAGTTCGAAACTGGGATTTTCGGTCGTCGCCCCGATCAACGTGATCGTGCCTTCCTCGACGAACGGCAGGAACCCGTCCTGTTGCGAACGGTTGAAGCGGTGAATTTCGTCAACGAACAGCAATGTGCGTTGCCCGGTCGCAAACCGGTCTCGCGCCGCTGCAAACAATCGCTTGAGATCGGCAACTCCAGAAAATACCGCAGAAATCGCTTCGAAATGGAGGCCGACGGCTGCTGCCAGCAGCCTTGCGAGCGTTGTCTTCCCTGTGCCGGGCGGACCCCATAAAACAAGCGATGACAATTTCTGCGCATCGACCATCTGCGTAATCGCGCCGTTCGGCCCGGTCAGATGATCCTGCCCGACGATGTCGCTCAGCGATAGCGGTCGGAGCCGCTCTGCCAGCGGCGCTGCATCGGCGGGGGGTTCGAACAGTCCTGTCACGCGACCCGTTCGGGCATCGCCGCTGGTATCGGCGAAGCGCGATGGAGGACGCGTTCATAGGTGTCGAGAACAGCCTGATTGATCGCATCCCAATCATAGGCCGCGCTTGCTGAAAGGCCGGCATCCCCGTGCGATCTGCGCAACACCGCGTTCTGGCAATATCCTGCCAAGGCGTCAGCATAGCCGGAAACGCTGGTCGGGTTGACCAGCCGCCCGGTGATCGCGTCCTTGACGAGGTTTTCGCTTCCGGTGGCGCGGGCGGCGACAACCGGAATGCCGCACGCCATAGCTTCAAGCGTCACATTGCCGAATGTTTCGGTGACCGATGGGTTAAAAAGAATGTCCATCGAAGCGGCGGCGCGACCAAGGTCTGCGCCTTCCTGAAATCCGGCGAAAACGGCATCGGGCAATCGCTTTGCGAACCAGTCTTTTGCCGGTCCTTCGCCGATCACCACTACACGATGTGGCACATTGCGCGATTTCAGCACGTCGATGGTATCGGAAAAGACATCGAGACCTTTTTCCATGACCAGCCGACCAAGGAAGCCGATGACAACAACGTTCTTTGCGATCCCTAGCGAGGCCCGCCAATCATCGTCGCGGCGGCCAGGATTGAAGATCGCCTTGTCGATGCCGCGCGCCCAGATGCCGATATCGTCATTCATGCGCTGTTCGCGAAGCACGGCCGCAAACGATTCAGATGGTGCCAGCAACGCAGCACACCTCCTGTAGAACCGTCGCAATAGCGCCCGCAAAATCGGCTCCAGAAACGTCAGGTGATAATAGCGCGGATAGGTATCGAAGCGTGTGTGCACCGATGCGATGATCGGCAAACCGTGTTTCGCAGCAAATCGCGTTGCGGCGTGCGCCGAAATGTCCGGGCTTGAGACATGCACCAGATTGGGCGCAAATCCTTCAAGATCGGCCAGAACGCTGTCGGTCACACCGAGCGGATACCGATATTCACCGCGCCCCGGGAACGCCATCGAAGGTAAATCGACAACATCGCCGACTGCTTCGAACGCAGGTGTTTGCGTTGTGGGTGAATAGACACGCACCGCCACGCCCTGCCGCAACAGAAATCCGACCAGCCGATTCAATGCCTGGTTCGCGCCGTCACGAACATAGTTATAATTGCCCGAGAATAAGGCGATGCGTAGCGGCACGGTCGTCATTGGCAGCGCTTAACGCTCTGCGCCTGGAATATCCAGTTCTGCCCAGACGGGCAGATGATCTGAAGCGCGTTTGGCCTTGTGACTGTGATGCGTACCCGACGCCCGGATGCGGATGCTGTCATCGACAATGATCCGGTCCAGCCGCGCGACGGGGCGTTGCGAATGAAAACTCGGTGCCGTGTGGGCAATGCGGTGCCCGCGAAATTCGACAAGCGCCCCGCCATGCGGCGCCCATTCATTGAGATCGCCCATGAAGATTGTCGGCATTTCGGGCCGGTCTGCGACGGCGGCAAGAATGGCCCTGATCTGTCGCCTCCGCCATAAACCCGACAGATCGAGGTGCATCCCAACCATACGGAACAGGTGACCGGAAAATCGGAGTTCGGCAAAGACCGCCCCGCGCGGTTCGAGCGTCGGTAGGCGGACAAGGTCACGATGAACCACTCTGGTTCCAGACTTTACCAATATGGTGTTGCCATGCCAGCCGATACTTTCAGCACGTGTATCGAAATCGACAGGTTCGAATCCCGCTGCTGCGATCATCTCAAGCGGCAGCGCCGAAACGCGCGGCCCGAAACGACGATCCGCTTCTTGCAGTGCAATGGCGTCGGGGCCAATTTCGGCGATAACGTCAAGAATCCGTTGCGGGCGTCGCAGCCTGTCGGTGCCGATGGCTTTGCGGATGTTATAGCTGGCTACACGGATCACGCGTGCCGCCTAGCCGCACTATTTGCGGCGGCCAAGCCCCAGCGCGCCGAGCGTATCCTGATCGAATTTGAAGCGCAGTGTAACAAACGGCCCCTTGCGGGTGTAACGGCTGTCTTCAAAGTCACGATCGCTGAACCCGATGACGTTGTATCCGACGCTGACATAGCTGTTTTTGACAGGCGAAATGCCCACAGTCGGCCCGCCCGAATAGCTATACGCCCGGCCACCTGGGTTCTGGCGCATTGTGCCAGCCACCCCAAGATCGAAGGTCTCGGACAGATCGAAACGGATGTCGGCCCCTACGACATTGCTCCAGCCCTTGAGGTCGTCTTCGCCGAAGCGATCGAACACATAGCGGCTTCCCCAGAACGCCGAGATTTCCGAACGTCCCAGATACGTCCCGTCATCGCGCTTTTGCGTGGGCGACCAGTTGAGGCTGAAGCTGTTTATGATCCGTTTCGATTTGGCGTCCCCCGAAATCGTCAGCGCCGCGCCGCCGATTGGCCCGGGAGCGCCGAAGATGGCGCCTTTGACCGAATCTTCGCGCAGTTCGAGTTTTTCGAGGAAGGCAAAGCGGCTGTCATCGGGGCGATGCGCCCAGCTCAGTGCCAAAGCCTTGGCATCGGTGCGCGGGCCGCCATTCTGGTTTGCGCGGAACCATGTCAGCGCGCCTCCGAATGCCCGGCCTTCGCCGATTTGACGCAGGCCCGCCATTGTGATGCCATACCGGTCCCCCAGATCGCCCGCGCGCACTTCTGCGCGGCCCGTGAGGCTCCAGCGGTCGCCACGGTAGGTCGCGCCTGCGGTCACCGCCGTGAAATCTTCGGTCAGCACATTGTCGGTGCCGATAAAGCCGCCCGATGCCACCGGCTGGAGCGGATTGAGGACGTCTTGCCGATCGATTCCGCCTGCCAGCGTCTTGTTGCCATCAAGCGTCAGATCGACCGTGAACTTCGTTCCGACAGGCAGCGACTGCGCAAGCCCGTATGACGCAAAGGTGCGCGGGCCATATTCATTGGTATCCTGGTTGTTCGCGCTCGCGGTGAAGCGTGCGCCTGTCCACGGCTTGAGATCGAAGCCGATCCGAGCAGTGCGCGCATCGACGCTATCGCCATCGGCGATTTCATAGGTGCCGATCAGCGCAATATCCTGATTGACCGCATAGCGCGCGGAAAGTTTGTGCCGCGCGGGAAAATCGACACTGTCACTTTCGCCGCCCAGCGGAATTTCAGTCTGCGCGTCGATTTCGAGCCGGTTTTCGAACAGGCGCTTGGTCGCACCGAACTGGAGGATCGTCGATTGGCGCGTCGAACCATCGTCGAGCCGATCGGTGGCGACAGTTCCCCCTGCGCGAAGGTCGAGCGCTTTGCCGCGATATTCGGCAAGAGCACGGGCCGCCTGACGACGGGCATCGCTCGCCAGATAATCTTCCTGCCACGCACTCGCTGCAATCGCGACGTCCTGCGTGATGCGCACGCGGCCATCGACGCCGAATTTGCGCGTGCCGTTTTCACCCAGATTGTTCTGACCGACGCCGAACCCGGCCTGTTGCTCACGGGCATAGGCAAGCACGTCAAGTTTTTCGCTATGGTGTTCGGCTTCGACCAGCCATGCCGTGCTGCTGCCCGAAGGCGTTGTCGTGCTTCCTGCGACTGGCTTTGTATCGCTCAGCGCAACTTCGGCACGGATTTCGGTCTGCGCGTTGGGTGTGAAACGGATATCGGCCCCGCCAAGGTTGGTCTTGGCAACATCGTCTTCATTGTGGATGCCGGTTGCGCCGATCGTCAGTGTCTTCTTGGTGTTGGTCCACGCTGCGCGGCCACCGGCATTGGTCACGCGCTGCGCAACGCCATCGACTTCGTAATCGACGACGATGAACTGCGGATCGAGCGCGGAGTTGCGGCTGAGGATCGGCTCACGGAACCGGAGCGTGCCTGCGCGATAGTCGATGTCATAATCGACGTTGCGGATCAGCGGACGTTGCTCGACGATCCGGTCCGAACGGAGCCGGTCACGCACTTCGATCAGCACGCGTTCCGAATTGGGCAGAATGTCCCGCGCCGCAAGCGCATAAGGGCCGGACAAGCCATTGCCCTGAATTTCCTGACGGCGATGACGGAACGGGGTGTCGGCAACAAACGCGGTCGCGCGCACGTTGTCGCTGCCAAATTCGGCCTTGATACCATTGAACGCGCGCGAATAACGGGCGAGCTGCGGTTCGTTGATCCCGGTTTCATAGTCACCGAACAGCGCATAAAACTGTGGCCGCTCAAGCTTCAGATACAGTTTCCGCACGCTCGCAGCATCGTAGCGGCGTTCGCTGCGATCGGCGTAAATGGTGTAATAAGCGGTCGGATCGATCGTGCCGGCAAAGCGTGTTTCATCCTGATCCTTGTCGCTATCATAAGCGAGCGTCATCAGCCATTTGCCCTTCACGCGGCCCTTGGCATAAAGCGCGATCCGCGCGTCGGTATACCAGGTTTCGCCATCGGCACCGAGTTTTTCGCGGCGATTTTCAAGTGTGTTGAACCCGGCAGTGCCTGCCGCAAAGCCAACGACTGTCCACGGGCGCTTGCCGGGCGTTAGCCACATGTCGATCCGCTGCTTGCGCGTCACATCGCCATCGCGGAACGGCAGATTGATCGAAAGGCCGCCCGAAGTCGTTGTCGGCTCAAGCTCAACATAGGCAATGCCTTCATCGCCCTCGACACGCCATACGGGCTTTGCGCGTTCAAGCCCGGCCAGACTGCGCGCCGCCTGAGCATTGGCTTCGACGGCTGGCAGATATGGCGCGGGGAGTTCGAAATCGCCGACGAGGCCATGACGCACCGGGCGACCGGTCCGGTCGGTCATCCGCATCGCGATCACAGGCCGGGTAACGCCATCTGCCACCAGCACCGATTTGTCGCGGATCAATTCAGCACGCAATGCGCTGTTGGCATAATGGACCGACCGGGTCAGCGTTTCGACGAGCTGGCCGTTGGCATCGCGGATCTCGGCCTTCAGCTGGGTATCGCCATCCTGTATTTCGACCGCGCGCCACAACGTGACAGCAAGCGTGCCGATCTCATTCTTGATCGTGCCATCGAGCGCGAGGTCATCGACCTTCTGGCCATTGGCAAATAACGTGACATTCTGTTCGGGGAGATGCTTGATCGTCACGCGCACAGCCTTGGTGCGGGGATTGTGATCGGCCTCGGGGAACAGCCAGCCGGTTTCCGATGTCTGGCCTACGAACCAGTCGCGTCCGGCACCGGCGGCCTCGGCGTCGGTTGGCGGGGCCGTGCGCTTGGCGGTTTCGGCTTCGAGGCGGGCCTTGTTTTCCCCTGCAACGCTGCGGAAATCAGCGCGGATCAGGGCGCCGCCCTGGCCATCGATAAAGCGTGAAATCGCACTGCCGCTAGTGCGGGCGATCCGCGCGCAATCGGCAGGGATCTGGCCGGAGGGCAGGGACGATGGATCGATCTGGACGACGTGAAGCCCGGG